>JAIOSU010000258.1 GCA_021107455.1 Clostridiales bacterium
AGTTATGTCAAGTAGGGGGATTGCAGAATTTCTTCTGTCGTTTTCAAGGACATAATCTTCTATTAAATGTTTGTTTGTTTCAAGCAACTGATTGATTAGGAGAACCTCACCGAATACAGTTCGTGAATTGCCTTCTCCAAAGACCTTAAGTCCGGTAAAATCGATATTGTCCAGATCTCCTTTCAAATAAAGTTTAACTGGAGTCACTTTCTGTGCTTCCTTTATAAAACGGGCGATGGCATAAGCATCTGTCAAGTTTTCCTGGTTCATTGATTACTCCTTTCAAGTGTGAGTTATAAACTAAATATATCCGCCATAGTATAATATCCGATCTGCTTATCAATAAAAATTCTACTTGCACGAAGTGCATCGTGAGCGAAAAGATCTTTTGATAGGGCAGTATGTTTGATTTCGATAATTTCTTGATCACCAGCAAAAATCACAGTGTGTTCACCAGAAATGGATCCTCCCCTTACGGTATGGATTCCAATTTCCTCAGGTGCTCTTGGACAATCTGATCCATGTCTGCCATAAGTCAATGTCATCTGATTCTCGAGTGCCTTATTGATTGTACTAGCAAGAAGATAAGCTGTACCGCTTGGAGCATCTATTTTTTTGTTGTGATGTTTTTCAATGATTTCAATATCAAATCCATCACTTAGAATTCTTGAGTAATGTTTTAAAATACTGTTCATGATGTTCACACCAAGTGACATATTGGGGGAATAGAGTATAGGAATCATTTTTGATGCATCTTTGATCATTGAGACATGTTTCTCATCAAGACCGGTTGTGGCAATGACAGTTGGAACAGATTTCGCGGTAGCATATTCGAGTAGTTTCTCCAAATTGGAGGAATGCGAGAAGTCAATGATGAGATCTAGGGTGCCCTCGTATTCAAAGGGATCCTTGTAGACAGGAAAATCATTATTGATCTTCCCTGGATCTTTATCCACACCGAAAATCATTTCGAAATCTTCTGATAAAGTGATGTGTTTGCTGAGCAATTGGCCCATTTTGCCATTGACGCCATATACAGCAGTTCTGATTTGGTTCACAAAAGACCTCCTTAATGGTTGACTGATAGTAATCCTAAAGCTTTCATCTCTCTTATGAGGACCTGTTTTGTATGCTCTTCCATTTCAGTTAGAGGCAATCTCAATTCACCGGCATTCATTCCCATGAGGTTCATTGCAGTCTTCACTGGAATAGGATTGACTTCTATGAAAAGAGCGTTGATAAAATTTAATAGCTTTAGTTGAAGTGCGAGCGCATCCTGATTCTGTCCGTCCAAGTAGAGACTGACCATTTCATGTGTCTCTTTTGGCAATATATTTGCGACAACCGATATCACACCGATTCCGCCAAGTGAGAGCACTGGAATGATCTGGTCATCATTACCTGAATATATGCCAAATGATTTCGGACAAAGTCTTACGATCTTTGCGATTTGACTGATATCGCCACTGGCTTCTTTTATGGCGATGATATTTTTATGCCCAGATAAGGTGGCTACGGTTTCTGGGGCTATATTCACAGCTGTTCTCCCTGGAACATTGTATAAAATGAGGGGGATATTAACGGCATCTGCGATGGTTGTGTAATGGGCTATCAATCCCTTTTGAGTGGATTTATTGTAGTAAGGCGTTACAACCAAAAGTCCATCGACACCGACCTCTTCGGCATAAATGCTGAGTTCAACAGTATCTGCGGTATTGTTGCAACCAGTACCTGCGATGACAGGAATTCTTCCTGCAGTCTTTTCAACAGCAAAAGAGATGAGGGATTTTTTTTCTTCACTAGAAAGGGTCGCTGATTCACCAGTGGTACCACAAACGATGAGGGCATCGGTTTGATTGGACACATGCCAATTAATAAGACGCTCAAGTTCGTGATAGTTGATTTGACTATTCTCAAAAGGGGTCACAATGGCGACCCCCGAACCTGTAAATAAACTCATATAATCACCTGCTTTGTAGTAATAATTCAGCGATTTGAACCGTATTGGTCGCAGCACCTTTTCGAATATTGTCGGCAACGACCCAAAGATTCAGGCCATGTTCGAGACTTGTGTCTCTTCTGATTCTTCCTACATAAACCTCATCTGTTCCCGATGCAGTGATTGGCATAGGATAATCGTTTGCTGGGCTATTGTTCATGACTATGATTCCAGGACTGTTCGAAAGCTTATCAATGGCTTCATCAAGATCAAATGCATTTTCGAACTCCACATTGATAGAAACACTATGAGCATTCATCACCGGAACCCTTACGGCGGTGGCGGTTACTTTCAGAGTAGGATTACCTAGTATCTTTCTGGTCTCATCGATCATTTTTATCTCTTCTTTTGTGTAGCCATCAGCCATAAACACATCAATATGTGGGAGACAATTGTTCGCTATTGGATGAGGATAATTTGTTGGAGGATTTCCTAAGAGCCCTTGTTCCAAATCTCTGATGCCTTTCATTCCTGATCCTGAAACAGCTTGATAAGTTGAGTATACGATTCGCTTGATCTTATAGGCATCATCCAAAACTTTTAAAGGGACAACGCACTGAATTGTGCTACAATTTGGATTTGCAATGATGCCATTATGATTATTGACATCAGAGGCATTGACTTCGGGAACCACTAAAGGCACATCAGGATCCATTCTCCAAACGCTTGAGTTGTCGACAACTACAACGCCTTTGGCTTTTGCGATGGGTGCGAATTTTTTGCTGATGTCTCCACCGGCTGAAAATAATGCAATATCAATATCTCTATCAAAAACATCTTCTGTCAGTTCCTCTATCTCATACTCAGAACCCATGAAATTAATTTTCTGTCCTTTAGATTTTGCGGACGCAAAGAAATATATTGTGTTAATGGGAAATTGTCTTTCTTCCAGTACTTTGATAAATGTTGTTCCAACCATTCCTGTTGCGCCGACTATGGCAATATTGACCTTATTCATATCATAAACCTTCCTTATAATTGTATTCACCTTTGCAGATGAGTTCTGCAGGTCCTGTCATGAACATGCCTTCATCTTTGGCCTCAATGATCAAAGTGCCTCCAGGGACATGTACATTGATTTTTTTACCTGTGAAACCTTTCAAATTAGAAACGACTGCAGAAGCTGCAGATCCTGTTCCGCATGAAAGTGTTCTGCCTACACCACGTTCAAAAGTGCTGACTTTGATGTTGCTGGCATCAATCACTTCAACAAAATTGACATTGATCTTTAGAGGGAACAAACTATGACTTTCGATAGCTTTACCGTACTTATCAATATCAAGAGCATCAAGATTTTTTGTGAAGATTACGCTGTGCAGTGTACCCATGGTCAAAGTGCTTAGATCGAATGGTGTTTCATCGACCTCTAGTGTCACTTCACCAGCCACATTATCAAAATTCGGATATCCAAGATTTATGGTGACTTGAGTAATTTGCTTTTCATCGTTTTTGAGTTTTACTTTCATAATTCCCGCAAGTGTCTCAACGTTGAACTCATTACCAGAAACAATATTATGATCGTGTACGTATTTGGCAAAACATCTGACTCCATTTCCACACATAGGTGCAATACTACCATCAGCGTTATAGAAAACCATCTTTACGTCGGCTATGTCAGAGCGTTCCACGAGCATCATTCCATCGGACCCTATTCCGAAATGCCTGTTGCATACATTTTGTGCGAGTTTGGATGGATCAAATCCCTGAGAATTTTCAAAAATGATGAAGTCATTGCCAGTACCATGATATTTTTCGAATTTCAACATGTGAAGTGCCTCCTATAAATCGAATGCGTTTGTGATGACTTCAATCGTCTTTTGCTTGTATTTCGAGTCAATCGTATAAGAAATGCTGATTTCAGATGTGGTGACTTGCTTAAAGTCTATACCGTTTTCTGCAAACAGTTCGAAGATTTTGGCCGCGACACCCGATTGTGTCCGCATGCCCATTCCAACGACTGAGACTTTTGAAATGGCGTCTTCTTCTTGAACCTCAACTTCAGGAAATTTCGCCTTAAGTTCATTCAATATTTCATCGACGGCAGTTTTATCATCCACCATTGTGGTGAATGAGATATTGGCATAGCCTTCCACTGGAGATGTTTGACTGATCATGTCTACGAGTACTTCTGCTTTGGCGAGTCTGGTGAAGACATGAGCGATGTTCGCCGATGAATAGGGGACGTGATTGAGTGTGATCATCAACACGTTTTCGCTGATGGATAATCCGGTTATGCTGCGCTGTTCCATAGTATCGTCATACTCCTTTATATAGGTTCCCGGCATATTACCGAGGCTTGAAGCCACATAGATAGGAACGCCAAATCGGTGTCCTATTTCAACAGATCTGGTTTCCATGACTTTCGCCCCCAGACTTGCCATCTCTTTCATTTCTTCATAACTGATATGATCCAGTTTCTTCGCATTTTTGTAAAGCCTTGGATCAACGCTATAAATGCCATCCACATCTGTATAAATTTCACATGTGCATTCCAGCTTGGCCGCAAGTGCCACAGCGGTTGTGTCGCTACGACCTCTTCCAAGAGTAGTGATGTCACCATCTTCATTGAAACCTTGGAATCCTGCTACCACTACTATTTTATCATTATCCAGGTGTGTTTTCACTTTATCGATATCAATATCCAGAATTTTATTCTTCGTATGAATTCCGCCGGTTTTGATGCCCGCCTGTGCACCTGTGAGTGCGATGGCTGGATATCCTTTCTCGTTGAGAATCATAGTGAGGAGCGCAATGGATACTTGCTCTCCAGTTGACATGAGCATGTCAAGTTCTCGTTTTGAGGGAGCACTGGACGCCTGCCTCGCAATGTCAATCAATTGATTGGTCGTTTTTCCCATAGCCGATACGACTACAACAAGCCTGGTGTCCCTTTCTTTTTCTTTGATGACTTTATCTGCGATTAACCGCATTTTTTCAATTGTTTCTACTGATGAGCCGCCGTATTTTTGGACGGTTGTTCGCATGTTCTGACCTCCATATGTCAAATTTTGGATACAAAAAATAGCCATGAGCAAAAGGCTCATGACTATATTTGGACATACAGCTTCCTTTTGCCCCAACGCGAGAAAGTGCTCCACTGGAAAATCGGGCAATCTTCCTGTGACAAGGATATATCTCTTAAATATACCCCCAATACTGTTCGTATTTCGGCGACTGCCCCTTTCATACGGTTTCCCGAATTACTCTTGACACATCGCACCCCTTTAACGCATTGTTTTGTTTATTCAATTTTTTATATATTGTAAATGACTTTAACATAGATTTGCATAGACGTCAAATGTTTTTTCGGAATATTTGAAGTGCCCAACCTTGACTTATTTGCCAGAAATGCTTATTCTTAATGGGTATAAGAAAGGATGGCCAATGGACAACAGAGCTATAGAAATACTGAAGCAATTCTTTGGACACGATGGGTTCAGGCGTGGTCAGGAAGAAATCATAGAACACATATTGAATGGACGCGATGTACTCGGAATCATGCCTACAGGCGCTGGAAAATCAGCGTGTTATCAAGTACCAGCACTTATATTTGAAGGTACGACGCTTGTTATATCACCACTGATCTCCCTTATGAAAGATCAAGTCGCTGCTCTGAATCAAGCAGGAGTGGATGCTGTTTTTATAAACAGTTCACTCACTGCTTCTGAATATCGAGAAGTTTTTACAAATGCAGCTGCTGGTATGTACAAAATCATCTATATTGCTCCAGAACGTCTTTTTACAGAAGATTTCACCTCACTGATGGGTAGGCTTGAAATTGATCTTGTTGCTATTGACGAGGCACATTGTGTATCCCAATGGGGACAGGATTTTAGACCAAGTTATGTGAGAATCAATAGCTTTATCGAGCAATTGCCTCGGAGACCAGTTGTCGCCGCTTTTACTGCCACAGCTACAATTGAAGTCAGCAATGATATTGCAGATCTATTGAATCTTCAGGATCCTCATCGCACGGTTACAGGATTCAATCGGGAAAACTTGACTTTCAATGTTGTGAAACCGGAAAATAAATTTAAGTCGTTACTTGAATTCGTAAAAAAGAACAAAGAAGCTAGCGGAATCATATATTGCGCGACCAGAAAATCTGTTGAGGATGTATCTGATAAATTGAAATCGGCTGGATTCAAAGCGACTAGATACCATGCGGGGTTATCGGATAGTGAACGTCATGACAATCAAGATGACTTCATTTATGACCGCATGAAAATTATAGTGGCTACAAATGCATTCGGTATGGGGATCGATAAATCAAACGTTTCATACGTCGTTCACTACAATATGCCTAAAAGTATAGAAAACTATTACCAGGAAGCCGGTAGGGCAGGGCGAGATGGCGAACCGGCCGAATGTTTGCTTTTATATAGTGGGCAAGATGTCAGAATAAATCGATTCATGATTGAGCAATCGGACATGAATCCTGAAATATCACCAGCCGTCCGAGCCAGCATCAAAGAAAAAGATTTCGAACGTTTGAAGAGAATGACTTTTTACAGCACGACAACAGACTGCTTGAGGGAGTTCATATTGAACTATTTTGGTGAGAAAACTCAAACTTTTTGTGGCAATTGCTCCAGCTGCAATACGACCTTTGAAACAGTGGACATCACTCTTGAAGCACAAAAGATAGTATCTTGTGTGTATAGACTCAGACAAATGAATCGCAGTTTTGGAAAACTCATGATCTCTGACATACTCCGCGGGAATAATAACGAAAAGATTTCGCGGATGCAGCTTTCAACACTATCAACGTTTAACATCATGCCTGATGTGTCGTCACGAAGAATCCATAAAATTATCGACTTTCTAGTGGACCAGGATTACCTGTCAGTATCAGATGACAAGTACCCTGTCATTCAGCTTTCAAGCCGCTCAGGCGAAGTGATTAAATCCATGGAGCCGGTATTTATAAAGCTTCCAAAAGAGGTTGTCAAAGAGAAGCAGATGAGTAAGAAACGCAAAGCAAAAGCATCGGATCAAGTGGAGGATCAGTCACTTTTCGGGAAACTCAAGGCACTCAGAAGCGAGATGGCCGCGAAGGCTCGTGTTCCTGCGTATATCATATTCACAGATGCCGCACTTAGAGATATGGCAGCAAAGAAGCCAACGACACTCGATGCATTTCTTGATGTTTCAGGTGTGGGTAAAGCAAAACAAGAGAAATATGGAGAAATTTTCATAGAATTGATTCAAGCAGAGAAGTAGGATGTAGAGATGCCTATAGATAGAAATCTTAAAAATAAGAGATGAAATAAAAGCTGGTAGAGCTCTTATTTCATCTCTTATTTTTCGCGTAGGTAAGTTTCCGAAGGAAACTTATTAGCGTCTCAGCTGACATTTAATGATGTCACTGGAGATTCTCGTCAATCGGCTTTTTTATTATCTACACCATGGAAAAACTTCAAAATAAAATCTCCAGATGGCACGGCATTATCAATAAAACTATCTATAAGCTTTGATTTTTCATATGGAACCGCTTTAAATCTGATTTCATAATTATTATCGGAAACTTCCACAATCACATATCTCGCCAAATTATCACTGGAGCAACCAGATGATCCAGGATCAATATAGCGGGTGTGGGTTATTGATGATGTGATATCCATTGACCTATGGTCATGACCGAAAAATATGACATCCGCTTCCTCCAAGAAATAGTCATCAATGTTACCGGAATTCAAATCTTGCAGTAGTGGTCTCAATTTGAAATCATTATCAGTGTTTGCCCCTGAATAGTGCATCATAACAAATTTGAACCCATTGATTTCCTTTGTTATTTTATTAGGCAACCGTTTAATCCACTCAATATACTCATCGCCTATATTTTCATAAGTCCAATTTTGATGTTCCCATTCCCCAGGGTAGATGTAATCAGGCAATTTCGCGCCCTTGCTGAGATAATATTGTTCATGATTTCCCATGATCATAGTGATGTTATTAGCTTTGAGATTCTTGAGTGTAGTTTTAGGGTCTGGACCAAGTGCGATTGAATCCCCAAGGTGAATGATCTCATCTAGTTGTTCAACTTCTGCATCTTTTAAAATGGCACTCAACGCGTAATTGTTGGCATGTATATCTGAAAAAATGCCCATCTTATAAATCATGGTCAACTCCTTTCAAATGAATCCTATTCCTCAACAGAAAAATACATTTTATCAAATATCTTCTTGTACTGGACTGCAAGCGTTTCGTTTCCAATGATTTTCAAAATGGTGATGCATTGTTTGATGAGTTGTTCTGATTGTTCTTTCTCACCGAGGTTAAATAGTGCAACAGCTTTTCTGAATAAGAATGCGTGCATCAGTGAGTAGTCGGAATGTTCAATACAAATTCTCATTGCTTGATCACAGATTTCTACGACTTTTAAATGCATATCGAAGCGATGATAACAATAAGCGATATTAAAAAAGATTTTGAATAGCAAATCAAGATAGTTACTATCGTATTTTAATTTGGTTGTTGTCTTTTCTAGTAGAACTTCTAAAATATCAATTGTTGACTGATAATTTGAATACAATCGGAGTATGACACTATAAATGATCAATAATCTAATTTCTATATAATCAAGCACATAATTGTCAAGTTCTTTTAAGTCAAAATTTGAATTTGTCAACTTTAAAGCATTAATAATTTTTTCGGAAATAAATTTTTTATCTTCGATACTATTAGGAGCAACATTGAATTCTTGAATTATTTCAACTAATGCTTTGAACTGAAAAAGTTTATTTAGCAACATCTGATCAGAAGGACGTTCCTGATCATTTGAAATAGTTTCGTTTATAAATTTTATTGCATTATCAATATGAGTGAAATTATTGTTGATTATCATTTCATTAAGATTTTGTGCAACATTTCCCAGCGCAAAATGATGTCCAATTCGTGTTTTGCTTAAAAGAGATACAACATCTGTTTTATATAAAAGAGAAAGATACTCAAGTGTTTCAAACTTTGGTATTGTATAGCCATTTTCTATTCTTCTCAAAGTATCTTGACTTATACCAATTGTATTGTATACATCAGCTTGAGATAGGTTGGAATCTATTCTAATTTGTTTGATATCTTCACCGAACTTATCTAATTGGTATAATTTCATATTTCACCCCTTATCCGTAAGTGGTCACTTTCTAATGATTCTATTATAATATAAAGATAGAAAATATAAAAGGCGGTGTATGTATGAAAGTTTTAATTAAAAGATCAAGTTTGGTATTAGTTGCATTTGTGATTTCTTTGGCTTTATTATCAACACAAACGTATAATATGGATTTAAGGGCTGGTGAGGAAGATATCCCAAATCTTTATAGCTACTGCATCAGATTATAGGTTAGCACTGATCCGTGATGTTGAATAATGAGAAGCCTATAGATGGAGGAAAATATGAATTCATATGATTTTCTCTCAGAAAGCAATCAATATTTTTCAGAAGCGGATATGATGCAATTCTGTCAGACGAAAAAATATCAAGTATTCGCTTATAAGAGATTATATATACTAAGTAACAACGTTGATTATTTGCATTCTGCTTCAGATATTTTTAAGAACTCAACTATGACAAAATTGCTTGCGGATGACTCAATATTTAAGAATGATTTTCTAGTATATAAAGCAGACTTATTTTATATGATTGGAAAACATTTTTTATTCATTGATCGCTCAATTTCAGAAGAATATTATATAGGAGCGTATCAAATCATAATGAAGATTCCAAAATATTCACGTGATGCTCAATTGATGAAAATACTCGAAGAAATTAGCGAATTAGTATTCCAGAAAAATGATAAAGCAATATACCAGTTTAGAGCATAAAAAAGAGAGTCAGACAATTTCAAAAATTGTCAGCTCTCTTTTTTTCAGTAGTATTGTAATACATGTCTTCAAATACCTTTTTATAATGGTTAGCCAAGGATTCTTTTCCAACTACACGTAACATTGTAATGCAGTCATTTATGACAATCTCTGATTCGGATAAATTACCGAGATTAAACAAGGAAACTGATTTTCTAAACAAAAATGCGTGCATTAAAGAGTAATTTAAGTGATGTCTAGACAATTCTAAACCTTTATCGCAATTTATGATTACTTCTTCATGATTATCGTTTCTATGGTGACAATAGGCTAAATTGAAGTATATTTTAAAAAGTAAGTCCAGATGATTCTTGTCAAACTCCATCTTGTATAAAGTTTTTTCAAGTAGATTTTCTAAGATTTCGATCGCATCTAAAAAGAGATCCTTAAGTCTTAAAAGATCACAATAGACAATCAATAGTCTTATTTCAATGAAGTCAAGGTTATACCCAGGAACGTTTAATACACTAAAATCAGGTATTGAAAGCGATAGAGTAGATTCGATTTTCAAAATGAGATCATCTTTATAATGAGCGTCTTTTTTTGGACTTGTTGATGATTTGATGATTTCAACCATTAATTTGAATTGAATCAATTTGTTTAAAAATAATTGGTCTGTTGGTCTGGTATCTTGACTTTCCAATGTTTCACTGATGAATGCAATTACTTGATCAATTTGCTCAAAATTTGTATGAATAATCATATTGTTCAGTGTTTCAGCGATGTTGACATGTACATAATGATGCCCCAATCTTGATTTCAAAAATAGGGTACCAATATCTAATTTGTAAAGAGCAGACAGATACTCGAGCGTATCAAGACGTGGAATAACAAGGCCATGTTCAATACGTCTTAAAGTGTCCTCGCTGACACCAATGGCTTTGTAAACATCGGACTGTGATAAATTACAGTCTGTTCTAATCTTTCTGAGTTCAGCACCGAATTGATCAAGATGATAAAGTTTCATGTTGCTCCTTAGGATAAATATTAATTAATAAAAAACAATCTTTATTGAATTTCATTATATTACATGAAATCGAAATATGAAAGTGACAAAAGTTTTATTTGCGATATTGTAAGAGAATGGTATTGAAATGAGCCGCTATAAAGATTAGAATTATACTAAATCAACCTGTTAGGAGAGTTTATGAGGGATTATATAATTGTAATCATACTGGGGTATTTGTTTGGGAATGTACAAGCCGCATATTTGCTTGGAAAAAAAATCAAGAAAGTGGATATTAGGACTTTGGGGCATGGTAATGCTGGAGCGTCCAATGCTGTGGAATCACTTGGTAAGAAATTTGGTTTTGCTGTATTATTGATCGATATGTTGAAAGGTATTGTGTCCATTTTACTTGTGAAAATGATTTTCAATGTAGGATTTGATTCGGAAGGAGCATTATTGCTTTATCTGAATGGCTACAGTGTGATCCTTGGTCACATATTTCCGTTTTATATGAACTTTAAAGGCGGCAAAGGAACTGCGTCGATGGCTGGAATCTTACTAGGGCTAAATATTTGGATTGGACTTCTAGGCATGTTGATTGTAACAGTTGCTGCTATTGTCTCTGACTATATTATCATTGGAACTTTGGCACTGACCATATACATCATCGGATTGACGGTTTTTTTGGATCTTGGAACCGGTCCAATACTAATCAGTGTATTTGGTGCGCTGCTAAGTCTCAAGCTTCATCTGCCAAACTACAAAAGGATTTTTCTAGGGACAGAGGGGAAGGTATCCAGGGTTTTGAAGATAAGAAAATCACGAAAATAAAAGAACTCGAAACGTTAACGCTTCAAGTTCTTGCTTATGAACGATCTGAACGTCACAGCCCCTTTGCTGAGCGTTCTTTTTTTATAGGTGATGATATAAAGTTGACGTGGAATGTCATAGGAATCGTCGATTACTTTGATATGATTGAGTTTAAGTGAGTCGGAAATCGCATATTCTGAAAGCCAGCCTACTCCGAGGCCGGATTCAATAGCTGAAAGGCTTGATTTGGTTGAACCAAAAACCATATTATTGTGATTTTGGATCATAGAAAATCCATTTTTCTTAAGATAATCCAGTGTGACTGCTTTCGTACCCGAACCCTCTTCACGCATTATAATAGGTTCTTTTACGATAGCACTCAAATCTTTCAACCTTTGTACAGGATAATCCATGGAACACACCAGCTTTAAACGTTCCTCAACAAATGGTTGGATTTCAAGATCGGGATGATCTGGCTTGAATCCAGTTATACCGAAACATACCGATCCACTGATGACTTTTTCGACAACTTCTCTTGAATCTGAAATATAAACCTTCGTATTGATATCTGAGTGATTTTGTCTGAAATTTTTAATTAGGTTAGAAAGTAGATATTCACCAGGAATTGTACTGGCAGCAATACGAACGTTGCCACTTTCGTTGTTCTTGTGTCTATCCATATCTTCACCGAGGATATGGTATTGATCTATTATAATCTTTGCATTTCGATATAATATTTCACCTGCAGGAGTCAACAGGATTTCACGTTCGCTGCGTTCAATCAAAAGAATATCGAGTGCTTTTTCCATTGATTTGATTTGCCAACTGACAGCTGGTTGAGTTATAAATAGTTTTTTGGCTGCAGGAGTAAATCCACCTTCGTCTACTACAGTCACAAATGCAAGCAATTGTTTGTAATTGTACATGATCCACCTCTCTATAATATGAGTTTATCACATTATAGATGAGACAACCATAAATTAAATTGCTCATGAAAAGCATCAGCAGATGGTGAGTTGACTTCGTAAGATTCAGGAATATCAATTCTATGAAGCCCGCTTATAATTTCATATTGATTAAGTGCTGCCATAAAGTGTCCTTCATCATTCACTTGAGAACAAGAGGGACTCTGGTCAATGCCGATTATGCCAGCTACTGCTATCTCACCGTCCCAAAAGCGCTTGATCAGTTCAAAGTCACGTTCGGCAAGTTCTTTACATAGTGCTTTATAATCAGGTGTATCATATTCTGATTTGGTCATGGGTAGTCGATTCATTCCATACATCAATATTTCAGGGCATGAAAGCTGCACTATTCCAAAGTCATATTCCATTAGCATTTCGACAATTGTTTTGAATGGTCCGCTGGATCTTGCAAGTGGATGCACCACTGAGTTTTGATTCAAAACGCAGTGGCTTACCAAAATGACTTTACTCTTTCTTAACATTTGTAAGGGCTCCTTCAAGATAATGTTTCGGTAATCGTGTGATGATGGTATAAGCCACCAAACAACTGGCAACTTTGTCAATGAGATTTCCAGCGATTCGAGGTATGAAAGCCGATGCGAAGATGGTATTACCGGATGCCAACAACCATGCGATGAAAAAGTCTGTAGAACCTCCAGTAAGACCTCCATAGATCCATATTGCGATAGGAGTACCAATTAGTGGGGCGACTACAGCGAGCAACAAACCAGTTGCCAGTGCTGTTTTGAATCCAAATCCGACTTTTTTGGAAATGAGTCCGACGACTATACCGATAGTCATGTTAACAAGCGCGAAGGGTATGTCAACCGGGTTGGTGGTGATTCCGATGATGACGTTGGTGAGTAAACCGACGATACCGCCCCAAAGTGGGCCAAATAGAGCGGCTGCCAGGATTGTACCCATTGTGTCCATGAAGATCAATGGAATTTTAAGTATACCGACCAGTGTTCCAAATACAATGTTGATTACGATACAAACTGTTGAAAACATCATGATTTTAGAATAATTGCTTTTCATTGTGAAGCCTCCTTATGCTATAATAATAAAATTATATCCTAGTATAAGGAAAATTGTTAAAACTATAAAATTATTTTATGACATTTGCGAATTCATAAAAATCACTGAATGGATGTGAGAATTGCCTTATGAATAGCTTCAATAATGTTTCTTGCCAATAGGCTATGCTCACCATAAATTTCTTTTGCCAAATCACCGGCTTTGCTATGAATAAAGACACCAAATGCGGCGGCTTTTTCTGCAGAGTAACCTTGGCCGAGAAGTGATACGATGACTCCTGAAAGTACATCTCCGCTTCCTGCTGTTGCCATTCCAGGGTTCCCCAACTTGTTGATATATACCGTATCTTTATCAGCCACTGTGGTACGATCGCTCTTTAGGACCGTGGTTATGTTATTTTCCTTTGAAAATAAAATGGCCAAGGTATCGCGGTTTTCAAGAATTTCTTTTTCGTTTCTCTTGATGAGGCGACTCATTTCTCCGATGTGAGGCGTTATGATGATTGGTGCATCGTATGATTTTATCTTTTCAAGGTTTTTTGATAGTATATTGAGTCCATCTGCATCAATGACCAGTGGAACATGTGCTGTTTCAAGGATGTGTTCGAAGACCTTGACAGCATAGTCGTCAGTGCCCATACCGGGACCCATGAGTATGGCGTCGGCCCACTCAAGATCAGCAGAAATATTATTTTTTTCGAACTCGAATTGACTTATATCTTTTTTGTATGTAGAGACAATAGCTTCTGGAACAAATGAGAAAATAGGTGACTCGTTTCCGGCTTCAGTGAGCACTTTAACAATTCCAGAACCTGCTTTATAAGCTGCCAGTGTGGATAGCATTGCCGCACCAGCCATGGTTTTGGAACCCGCTACAATAAGTACTTTTCCGTAATCACCCTTATGGGTTTCTTTTGTACGAATGTTGAGCTCCAGTTTGAACTGATGATCTATTAAAGATTTTTTCATGTCAATCACTCCTTTCCATGTGATATCTACCCAAAAATTCAAACAAGGGATCAGGCAATAATATGACTGATCCCTTGTATTTATTATGAGTTATTGTTTTCTCGAGATTCATCAGGAATATACCCTTTGAACTGAGCATGATAGAGCTTGTTGTACAAGCCGTCGATACTTAAAAGTTGTTCGTGTGATCCACGCTCAGCAATGCCTTGATCGGTCATGACAAGAATCTCATCCGCATTTTTGATGGTGGAAAGTCGATGCGCAATAATGAGTGTCGTACGTCCTTTTGCCAGGATTTCAATGGAGTTCTGGATGGCGAGTTCGTTTTCATTATCTAGTGCGGAAGTCGCTTCATCCAAGATCAGGATCGGTGGATTTTTCAGGAAAACCCTTGCGATGGCTATTCTTTGTTTTTGACCACCAGAGAGTTTCACACCGCGCTCCCCGACAAGAGCATCATAGCCTTCATCTAGACTTAAGATGAAATTGTGGATATTGGCTTTTTTGGCGGCTTCGATGATTTCCTCATTCGATGCACCCGGTCTGCCATAAGCGATATTGTCTTTGATCGTGCCATAAAACAGAAAAACATCCTGCTGAACAATTCCGATTTGTCCGCGAAGTGTATTTAAAGTGATTTTACTGACATCCTGGTTATCGATGGTGACCTGACCTTCATTCACATCGTAAAATCGTGGAATCAATTGTGTGATGGTCGTTTTTCCGACTCCGGAAGGACCAACGAGTGCCATTGTTTTTCCAGCTGGAATTTTAAGATTGAAATGGTCGAGTACAACTTGTGAATCTTTTTCATAAGCAAATCGGACATTTTTAAATTCAATATCTCCTAGGATGTTTTCAAGAGGTATTGCATCTGGAGCATCCTTGATGACTGGCTGAACTGCCATTACTTCAAGAAAACGTTCAAATCCTGCCATTCCTGATTGGAATTGCTGTGTAAGCTGAATGAGAGCGCGGATAGGCTTTGTAAAAAATGCTATAAAAAGTAGGAAAGCCACCAAATCGCCATAGTTGATATAATCCATATAGACAAAAATACCACCTGCGACCATAGATGAAAGTGTCATCATGTCTATGAAGAAACTATTGCCTGAAGTATAGTAGGCTATTGCCTTGAATGCGTCTTTTTTGGAGTGTAGATGCGCATCGTTGGTGACGTGAAACTTCTCAATTTCAAAAGATTCATTTGCAAATGACTTGGATAATCGTATACCTGAGAGGCTGCTCTCGAGTTGCGCGTTGATATCCGCTTGCTTGGTACGTACATTTCTGAAGGTCTTCATCATGGATTTTCTCATTCTGATCGAGAACACAATGGTCAGAAATACGAAAAAGAACACAATCAGTGTCAAAGCCCAGTTGATATTGAAGAGCAAAAAGAAACTTCCAATCAGCATGACTGTAGAAATGAACAAATCCTCAGGACCGTGGTGAGCGAGTTCAGTGACCTCGTTGAGGTCTCCTGTAAGCCTGTTCATCAATTGACCAGTTTTGTTGTTGTCAAAAAAAGAAAATTCCAGCCTTTGCATATGTGTGAACAAATCGCGGCGCATGTCAAATTCGATGCGCGATCCCAGCACATGTCCCCAATAGCCCACGAAATAGTTGAAGGCGATTTTTAGAATATATAGACCTAAAACTATAGCAGAATAAAGGATGATGAGGTCCATTTGCTTATTGGGAATGAGGTCATTGATAAATGTTCTGGAGAACATAGGAAAAAGAAGATCTATGCCTGCCATGGAAAAAGCGACGATGAGGTCCATCACGAAAAGGAACCGATGGGGTTTGTAGTATTTTACGAACTTGGCAATCACAATAATACCTCCATATTATTTAGCTAATCTAAATATCTTTCAATGATTATTATAATCGTAATTTAATAAAAAGAACAGACAAAGTTACTTGTAACACCCATTACAATTTTGTATAATGGTAAAGTTCCTTTTTGACCAGGGATTATTATGGAGGCGAAAATGAAAGTAAAAAAACATCCAGACTATGAAAATGAAAATCAAAGATTGGAGGAAACAAAAACTCACATTTCAAGTACCATTACCGCGGTTGAAGACTATAGGAGGCTTTATAAGGACAACATCAAGGATGCCATGTCGGACCTGGATACTCAAGAAAGTTCACAGAACTATATCAATGTCTTGATCAACACCCAATTTGTACAGATTGCTGACAAAAACTATGACAACTTAATAAGGGCAAAAAAGAAACCCTATTTTGCCAGGATTGATTTCATGCAAAAGGGAGGCACCGAGAGAGAAAATTTTTACATCGGTAAAACTTCGCTACTAAGAGATGGCGAGTTCACTCCTCTTGTGGTCGACTGGAGAGCACCAGTTGCAAACCTGTATTATGAAGGCCGTCTGGGTGAGAATACATACGAGTCTGAAGGGGATATCTATGAGGGCGAACTTTTGCTCAAGCGACAAATCAACATTGAAGATGGTCAATTGGTGGATATCTTAGATGTGGATATCACCACAAATGACGCCTTTTTACAAGCTTCTCTTGAAGCAAATGCAGACCAACGTCTCAAAGACATCGCATCAACCATACAGGCTGAGCAAAACCGTGTCATCAGGGCAAATATGCGAGAACCGCTTATTGTACAAGGTGTTGCAGGAAGTGGAAAAACAACCATAGCGTTACATAGGATCGCATATTTCATCTACACTTATGGTGCGACGTTTGATCCTGACACCTTTATGATCATTGCACCAAACAGACTTTTCATCAACTACATTTCGGAAGTTTTGCCTGAACTCGGTGTCGAAAAGGTCAAGCAGACTACTTTTGTGGACTTTATCGAAGAACTACTGGGTAAAAAGTTGAATCTGGTGGATAAAAATGAGAAGTTGATGAACATTATCCACAGGACCAATCATAATCTTGAACTCTGGTCCACGGAGTTTAAAGGGTCACTGGAGTACAAAGAAGGTATAGAAGCTTATTTGACCGATCTAGAAAAGCACTTCACTCCTTCAGTACATTTTAAATTCAATGGCGTGACGCTTGCTACAAGGGTAGAAGTACGATCCCTTTTTCTGGATCATTTCAGCTATCTTCCAATCACAAAAAGAGTTCATGAGATCAAGCGATTGTTGACTCATAGACTGAAATCAGAATATAAAGACGCCCTTTTGAATACAGAGACCAATTATAACAATCGCATCGACGTTATCCTGCGCAAGGAAGAACCAGGTGATGAGAGAAGAAACAAAGTTGTCGATCTGATGGATGAGCGAGACTCAAAACTGGAGGCTATCCGCAAAGAAAACAAATCGGCAGTCAAAGATTATATGTCACTTTTTCCAAACGTAGAATATACTAAGGCTTATAATGATTTGATGACGGATCCTGCATTAATGGAAAAATATTTTGGAACAATGTTGTCTTCGGAACAAATCCGTTATCATGTTGAACTCACACGAAAATTGAATTCAAAAAGAAAATATGAGCTTGAAGATTTATCGGCACTACTTTATATGCGATACCTGATTCAAGGATTTGATGAACCGCTTGAAGTGACAACCATTGTCATCGATGAAGCACAAGATTTCAGTCTTTTTCAGTTTTTCGTGCTCAAACATGTCATCAAAACGCCTCGGTTGACATTGCTTGGCGATCTTTCACAAGGTATTCACTCTTATAGGGGTGTACGTAGCTGGGAAGAAGTTATGGCAAAGGTATTCCCGGAGGATTCACCTAGTTATATGACCTTGGTACAGAGTTATAGAACAACAATTGAAATCATGTCTCTTGCCAACAAGGTGCTTACAAGGCTGGGTGAACCAGATCTGGTTTATGCCAGTCCAGTCATAAGACATGGTGACGAGCCGACCATCAATTATTTTAGGGCACCTGACAAATTGATTGAAGCGCTTGAGATGAGAGTAGATGTTCTGAGGGGCAAAGGATACAAGTCTATAGCAATTTTATGCAAAACGCACGCGGAGTGCATGACCATCAAGAAAGCCTTTGACAAAAATAAGCGTCACACTGCAAAGTTGCTCGATGAAAAAGAGGAGCACTACAATGCTGGCGTCATGCTTGTCCCTTCATATTTTGCAAAGGGTCTGGAGTTCGATGCGGTTCTTATCGCCACGCTCACAGAATCTTATACGGATCATCCACTCGATGTCAAACTACTTTATGTGGCCATGACGCGTTCATTACACCATTTGGATTTATACCTCATGGACGGCACTATGCCGATTTTGGCAGAATAAAAAAAGAGTTCAGTCAAATTTTCGATTAGATTTGACTGAACTCTTTTATTTTAATCTATTGGATCTGTATAACCATCTGGCATGGGATCGACATGGATTACAATATCGATTCCCAAATCATTTAGAATTCGTTTTTCTACTTTGTCGATCTCTGTATGTGCCTTAACTATGGAAATGCGATCGGACATTTCGACGTGAACTGAGGCGATGGTTCTTCCCGGACCATAATCATGTACTTTAAGATCGTGAACACCTTCAATGAAATCACATTCCAAAATCTGTGAATTGATTTTGTCCACTGTCTCAGCACTAGGTGACATGCCAAGCAGCACATTGACTGTGTCTTTTGCGACCCCGTATCCGGTATACATAATCAACATTGAGACAATCAAACCTGCAATGCCATCAATGGGAAAGTCGATGAATTTGCCTACGATTGTAGTCAAAATTACTGCACTTGTTGCAACCACATCATTTAAACTATCATAAGCAGCCGCTTGATTGACTTTTGATCCAATAGCATTGCCGATATATCTATTGTAAAAGTACATCCAGACCTTGACTAGAATGGAGACGGAGAGTATGACAATCAAAATCCAACTGAATTCTACTTTTTCGGGATTTAAGATTTTATCAAAAGAACTTTTTAAGAGCTCAAAACCGACGAGTATGATGATGAATGCTATGATCAGTGACGAAATATACTCAAATCGACCATGACCGAACGGATGCTCTTCATCTGGTACTCGGTTGCTCAGTTTAGCACCTAGTATGGTGATCATCGACGATCCCGTGTCGGAAAGGTTGTTGAATGCATCAGATGTTATAGCGATACTGTTCATGATAAGTCCAATCGCTAGTTTTACTCCAAACAGAAATAAATTGCAAATGATTCCTAGAACACCTGAAAAAACGCCATAGGATTCTCTGACCGATTTATCATTGGTATTTTTATAATCTTTGACAAATTTTTTAATAAGAAAACGTATCATAATTACTCCGATTTAGATTATTTTGACTTTGAATTTAATTTTAACATATTTAAAAGAAAATAAATGTTAAAATTGAGTAGGAACTAACAAATAAGATTATTGAGAGGTTCATTATGGTTAAAATAGGGATTACAACTGGATTTCACGAAGCTGAGTCTGTGCGCTATTTGCGTTTGGATGTACGAAATTATGAGGCGATTATCAACAGCGGAGGTTGTCCGATTATTTTGGCTGAGACATCTGATGTGGGCATTTTGGATAATTATATCAGTTCTATCGAAGGTCTTCTTTTAACTGGTGGTGGGGACATCGACCCAGTACACTACGGTGAGAAGATAGACGGTTCCGTTAGAATTGATGAAAAAAGAGATGCATTTGAGCTACTTTTATATCAAAAGGCTATAGAAAAAGGAATTCCAGTTTTAGGAATCTGCCGAGGCATTCAAATCATAAATGTTGCAGCAGGTGGTTCTCTTCATCAGCATATTGATAACCACAACAGAATTGATTCTGAGGGCAATCCACGTTTCCACAATGTGAACATCACTGAAAACACTTCATTGCATCGCATTTTTGGAGTTCCTGCACTTGAGACCAATACAGTGCATCATCAAAGTGTCAAAACTGTGGCACCAGGATTTAGAGTATCGGCTGTTGCAGGTGACGGCACTATAGAAGCGATCGAATCAGAAAATGGTTTCGCGATTGGCGTGCAGTGGCATCCGGAGGAACTCTATAGAACACAAAATATCTATAGAAAACTATTTGATGCATTTGTCAGCTCATCGTCACTTTTCCACCAGAGGAACGAAAATAACGCTTAGATCTTTTTCTTCTTTGATTTCACCATTTTCATCCTTTGTTACAAGAATCAGTTCTTGTGAACCCGATCCTACTGGAATGATCATACGTCCATTTGGCGACAATTGACTGATCAGTGCATCGGGTATGAATGGTGCTGCAGCAGTGACTATGATTTTGTCATATGGCGATTCCGGGATAAAACCTTCATAACCATTCCCCAAGATACAGGTAACATTATCGTATCCAAGTGATTCCAATCTGACTTTAGCGGACTGATAGAGTTCAGGAATTCTTTCCACGGTTACAACACAACTCGATGCTTCGGATAAAATTGCGGTCTGATAACCTGTACCGGTCCCGATTTCCAGAACTCGATCCGACATTTTCAATTGTAGTCTTTCAGTCATATAGGCGACAATATAGGGCTGAGAGATCGTTTGACCATTTGAAGTTGGAAGGGCGCAATCTAAATATGCAAGTTCAATCAACCCTTCAGGAACGAACAGATGTCTTGGAACTTTTCTCATAGCTTCCAAAACTTTGGTGTCTGCGATTCCGCGGGAGAGAATTTGAAGCTGGACCATTTTTTCACGCAATTGTGAGTAAAGATCGTTATCCATAATAATTCACCACCAATCCATATATACCCTTCATTATTTAAAATGTATAATTAATTTAAACTAAACTTTTAGAGGTGTCGTTAAAAAACACAGAACAAATATATCTTCAACATATTTTCATCACATTTAGCTCCTATAATAACACTATAGCAAGACAAAATAAAAACTATAAGGAGTGTATGATTATGAAAAAAGTATTATCTTTGGCATTGGTAGGAGTCCTCGCATTTGGAGCAATGGGCATGTCGTTCGCGGCATCACCATTTGGAGCAGCTGAAACTTACGCAAACCTCGCAAAAATAACTGTTGAGGAAGCATATGAAATCAAACTTGCAAGCGGCGGCACATTTGGAGACTTAGCAAAAGAAAAAGAAGAAGGATTTTATGAGGAATTCAGTGCAGCAGTTCTTTCATCAAAAATCACTATGATCAACGGACTTGTTACTGAAGGTGAATTAACTCAAGCAGAGGCAGATGCACTAATCACTTCACTCGAAAATTGTGATGGTACTCAGCAACATCTGCTAAGAGGCGTACTCAATTTCGGAGCACAAGCTAGATCAGGCGAATTCAGAGGCGAAGGCGTTATGAATGGAGAAGGCTCACAGTTCAACCGTTCTGAAAACGGAAGAGGCATGGGACAAATGAGAAGAGGCAATAATCAGTAAGTTAAGTGACAATTGAATATTGAGTATTTAATAAAGGAAGAGACAGCTCAGGTGGGCTGTCTCTTTTGTTTGAGGTGCTAATTGGGGACAGGTACAAATTGGTACCTGGAAAAAGCGAAGTGGTTTTTGGCTATCGCCAAGTTAGTTTTTGGCTGACGCCAAGTAGTTGGGAAAAGATTAAGAGCAAAGTGCTGTTTTGCACAAGATTTTATGCACTTAATCTCTTCCTAACCACTAACCACTAACTACTAACCAACTGATCGGGCACCGATCACAAACCACTAACCACTAACTACTATCTACTTCACTTACTATACAACATCAACCCCACAGCATTGATGGCGAAATTCGCGAACATGTGCACCATCCAAGAACTGTAGATGTTGTTGCTGCGTTCATTGATGAAGTTGAAAAGCAAACCACCTACGAAAAGTCCTGTGAGAAGTAGTGCAAAAAGTGGAAGGGAGAACCAATTGAGCATCATGGATACGTGGTATAGTGCGAATGCACCAGCGCTGATCATAAGTGCACTCGTCCGGTTTGTCCATTTTTTAAGTTCCAGATATGCGAACCCGCGGAAGAAGAATTCCTCGAGCAGTGCATTGACGAATGATATGTACACAGCCACTATCAGAAAATTATCCTTTGTCACTCCAAGCTCTTTTTCCATGGATGCTGTTACGGAAGAAAAGTCAAAGTAGGGACCAATAATTTTATATGCCGCTAAAATGAAAGCAAATACGGATAGCCCTAGTCCAATTGATACTCCAAAATGTCTCCAGTCGAATCTGAACAGGTATTTGTAGGAGACATCTTGCATACGTTTTGCATACATAAGTGGAAGTAGCAGAAACAATGAAATTTTTAGGATGGACTTGATAAAATAGCCAGGTTGCCACACACTGTCTACCAGTCCCATCAAAATACAAGCTATGACGACGATGGCTATGATTTGAACTTTATTGTCTTTATTTTGCATTTGGATTCACCTCTATTTGATTGTAATAGATTTCATGGGAAAAGTAGTTAATGTTTGGTTAGAAATGGGGTACCGTAGGTACCCGGTTAGTTAGTAGTTTTTGGCTAGCGCCAAGTAGTTAGTGGTTGGGAAAAGATAAGATCTTAAAACCGGGTCCAAATTTGAATTTTGCTCCAACTCAGTAGCTCCATACATTATACAAATCTATTCAATAGTGTTTTATCTTTTCCCAACCACTTGGCGATAGCCAAAAACCACTAACCACTACCCAACTGATCGGGTACCGATCCAATACTTTGTTGTATTTCCACAAATATCTCGTGTAGCTGTATTCTTATGCAAAAAAAAGGGTATAACCTCATCAATAGAGCGGGGGGTGCTTATATGAAAATAACGGATAAGGTCCATCGAGTGGACAGTTCGGACAAACTTAAAGGAAAGGCAGTCTACATTGAGGACTGGAAACCGGACGATATCCTGTATGCAAAAACATTACGCAGTTCTGAGGCCTGTGCGAAGATTGTCTCAATTCATTATCCACCATTGCCGGAGGGGGTGTACATCGTCGATTCGAGAGATGTCATCGAACGCAATGAAGTGGCCATGATTACTACCGACATGCCAGTGTTTGCTTATGAAAAAGTAACATATGTCGGTGAACCAATTGCACTTATAGTTTCAGAGAATAAAGACAAAATAGTGGAGTACATGAAACACATTGAAGTGGCTTATGCTCCAGAGCAACCTGTATTTACGATGGAAGAGGCAAAATCACTAGAAGGCTATACATACACCGAACACAATTTCACAAAAGGGGATCTTGATCAGATCAAGGCCGATCTGGTATTCACAGAGAAATTTGAGACCCCTTATCAAGAACAACTGTATATGGAGAAACAAGGTGTGGTCGGCACCTTTGAGGATGGGGTCATTACTGTTTATGGATCGCTACAATGCCCTTATTATGTGCTGAATGCACTCAAGCATACCACGGGAATGGACGAGACCAAAGTACGTGTCATACAAACAACCACAGGAGGGGCTTTCGGAGGGAAAGAAGAATACCCTTCTATTATTGCTTGCCAAATTGCGACAGCGGCTTATAAATTCAAGAGACCTGTGCAACTCGTGTTTGACAGGCGGGAGGATATTGCATATACAACCAAACGTCATCCGTCAGAATCCATTATGACATCCTATGTGAAAGACGGAAAGATCATAGGGATGGAAATGGATATCGTCATGGATGCAGGCAGTTACATCGGTCTGAGCGATGTCGTACTTCAGCGTGCGATATTGACCATGACGGGGTGCTATGACATTCCAAATCTCAAGGTGAGAGGTAGGACCCTAAAGACCAACAATGTCTTCACAGGGGCATTTAGAGGGTTTGGTGCGCCACAAAGCATGTACGCACTGGAACTCCACATCTCGCATCTCGCTGCGAGGCTCAAAGTGGATCAACTTGAGTTCAGACAAAAGCATTTTGTCAAGCAAGGCGGCTTGACAGCGACTGAGGGGATTTTCAATGAAGAGATCTATTTGGA
>JAIOSU010000016.1 GCA_021107455.1 Clostridiales bacterium
AGTTAGGGTTGAAAAGCCTTGATACAAGCGACGTGAACCCTAAGAACGTTAGATGAAAGACATTTGGAGGATTAAATGAATAAACTTATGTATTATCCAACAATATTAATTCCAAGCACATGGTTAAAGAAAGCAATATTTTTATCAGATGAAATAAGTTCTATTTACCCATATGGGTTTTCACCATCCCTTGATGGACTTCGAGACAAACAAGCATTTAGTGATATGGAATATTTAAAAGCCTGTGGCTTATATAGTTACAGTCGACCTGAAGATTTAACGAGATATATATACAAAAGAATACTTAAAGATTTAAGTGGACAATTAAATCAAGAGATATTAGGAGAAATTAGGCAAAATTTCAGCACTGATTCAACTAAATTCGAAATTTATAAATCAAAAATGGATATGGATATTGTTAGATATTTGATAGACAATAAAATTGCTAAAGACAATAATCACAATCATTCTGTTCTTGTTGAAGAAAACGTGGCAATGATGTACATGAGCATCTTAGCATCATATTCCGCTACTCATAAGAAAAACTTTACAACAGCAACAAATAGTAGTTTTAACATGAATTATTTATTTGATAAAAGTGATAAATCAGCAAATGATTATTTTATGGAAATTATTCTTGAAAACATTCCACAACCAGACGACAATTGCTCACTTGATGAAATAATAAAGTTTAAAAATCAAAACCAACATGAACTTTTATGTTATAGAGATTTTTTATCATACTGGTTTAATAGAACGAAGCAAGAAAATTCATCAGTATCAATCAATGCATTTAATGATGAAGTAAAAAGATACACTATTGAACTTGAAAAAATCGCTAAATCTTCAAAATTGAATGTTATTAAAGGTAGTTTGGAAGTTTTGATACCAATAATTGCGCAAGTAGGTGCACAATTTCTATTGGGTGATATCGGAACAAATGATTTGATTGTAACAGGAACTGGGGCAGGAGCTTCTATAGCTATGAAAAAAATAAAAACTACTGTAAAAAGTGCCGAAGCTTACAATGATAATCCTCTTAACTATTTATTAAATGCATGCGAAGAACTAATAATAAGTCCTTCATCTAACACATAGCCCTCGTCACTGAGGCGACGAGGGCTATAAGAACGTTAGTAGAAACCCATATTAAAGATCAATAATTTACTGAGTTATCTAAACAATACGATAAATAAATCAATATTTTATTGAAATCATAATAAGAAAGGTGAAGATGCTAAATGAAAAAATTCTTAACAAGAGAAGATGTTGATCGAATACTAAATGTTGATAGAAGCAAAAGATGCGCTACTCAAACAGAGATTATAATGATTCGGAATGCTATTAATGAAAGAGCAACAAAGAAAGGCATTCTAATAGAAGATTTAGATCAAAATGACATGGATGAGATACTGAATGAGCTTGGAATACCTGATGTTGAGATAATAACTATTGATTCCAAAAAATGATATATTTAAAGAAGAAGTTCAGTACCTAAAAAACAATGTTGAACTTCGATCAAAAGAAGATTAAGAGTAAAGAAGATGCAATTTTGAGAAAATGATATGAACAAAAACATCTTGTTAAAGTAGGTTGGCATTGAACATGTAATAATTGAGCTACGATCAAAAAATAAAAGATAATTTAGGCATCTTGAGCTAAGGCTCAAGATGAAATGGGCATCTACTAACACACCATTTTAGCCACTGAGGCGGCTAAAACGGTAAAAACGTTATATGCCATAAGGTTTCAGGCTAGTGGGAATCTTAAATGAGAGATATTTTGATTTATTCATGGATGTCGAAGCATTTTGTTTAGGTCTTAGGGTTTTCGAAACTTAGTTTGCAGGTGTCCAGTTCCGCGAAATTTGGCTCTGAGTCAACACTCCCTCTGAAAACAGGGATTTCGAAAGGGTGTATGGATCGGATCCTGGTTACATGGTGAATCGTAAAAATTGATCGTAACTTGTTTACTTTCAATCGTCTCACGGTCGCTTCTGAGGAAGCTCGATTTCAGTCGCTACGAATAGACGTGATATGACAGTTACTAAAGGCAGTCTTTGTTTTCGCCGGTCGTGTATTCCGGTTATTGGTTTCAATTGAAGTAAAAAGAATTGTTGGGTTACGGCACATAACACAGGATTCACATCACATGTGACTGAGACGTACTTCATTGTTGTGACATAAGGTTGAGATTTAGGCTTGAAAAGCCTTGATACAAGCGACGTGAACCCTAAAAACGTTATCTGACATATAATCCAAAGTGAAGAAAAAATCATTGATAATTTAGAACTTTGTTGGGAGAGGATATAGAATGATAAAATTAGAATTACCATCATCAGAACATGAAAAACAAGTAATGGAACTACGTGAAGATTTTCTAGCTAATGGCGATAGCATGAATGGGACTGCTGGACTGCGAGGATACACATCATATGATAAATGGCTAAAGTCAGTGATACTCAATAGTTGTAAAGAGACTGTAGAGGAAGGATTGGTACCAGCCACAACTTATCTAGCTATACGAGAGCAAGATAACAAGTTGGTTGGAATGATAGATATAAGACATAGGCTAAGTGATTATTTGATTCAGTATGGTGGACATTTGGGATATTGTGTTTTGAAGTCTGAAAGGCAAAAAGGGTATGCGAAGCTTATGGTTAAGTTAGCTATTAAAAAGAGTAGGGAATTGGGTCTGGGGAAGATTCTAGTATGTTGTTATAAAGCAAATGTTTCTTCGGTGAAGACGATTATTTCCAATGGTGGAATTCTAGAGAATGAAATAATTGAAGAAGATGAACTGGTACAAAGATATTGGATTAATTGTTAGTGATAACTTTTAAATTTGTCTAAAGCCACCAGATTATACGACAGATAACATACCGTTTTAGCCACTGAGGCGGCTAAAACGGTAAGAACGTTATACGACAGTTTAATTTTACAGAGTGATAATTCTATCAAGACAAGGATAAATTTTGTTTGTTGAGTATTCTATAATAATGAAAATCAAATAAAGCAATTAAAGTGAGGAAAACTAATGAGTGAACTAAAGACTCTGGAAATTATAATGAATCTACTACTTAATGAAGATAAACAACAAGCAGAAGAGTTACTAAATGCTGCAATACCTCATGAATATATTGTTTACTCGAAACGAAGCATGCCCTTGGATAAAAAAATGAAAATATACATGGAGGATGGTTTCATTGATAGATATTCAGGAGATCAGTTAGTGTTTCCAAATGTGTTAAGAATCATTTCGTATGAACTACCAAATGTCTTCCCATATCATCCAAATTGGAAAATGTCCCACTGTCATGCAGCTTATTGGAAATTGTTCCCTACTTATGATCATATAGTCCCTATTTCTAGAGGTGGTGAGGACACTAATATTAATATAGTAACAACTTCTATGTTGAATAATTCATTGAAATCCAATTGGTGTTTGGAAGAAACAGGGTTTGAAATTCATAAGAAAGGAAATCTCAAAGAATGGGATGGAATGATAGGATGGTATTTGAAATATATTGATAAGTATGGAAAACCCAATATAGACAACAATTTTGAAAAATGGCATTTTGCATTATTAAAGAATATTGATATATATTATGATGCTATAAATAATTAATTGTCATGTAAGTTCATAAC
>JAIOSU010000105.1 GCA_021107455.1 Clostridiales bacterium
ATTATCTCGAGATGAGAACACTAAGCAAGACGCGTTCTGCAATTAAAGAATTGACTGAAATGGCACCAGAAAGTGCATTGAAACAAATGGGAAACGGGGATTTCAAAGAGGTAAGCGTGGACGAAGTTGGCGTAGGCGACCTTGTGCTCGTTAAAACGGGTGCTAAGGTTCCAGTTGACGGTACTGTGTTAACTGGTCAGGGATATATCAATGAAGCCAGTATTACCGGTGAATCATTACCTGTAAGCAAGAATAAGGACTCAAAAGTCTTTGCAGGAACCATACTAGAAAATGGAACGATTCAGATTTTGGCGGATCGTGTAGGCGAAGATACGACATTCGGAAGAATTATTGAATTGGTTGAAGAAGCACAAGATTCAAAATCAGAAGCAGAGCGCTTCATTGATAAATTCTCTAAAAATTATACACCGGTTGTGCTAATTCTAGCTGGTGTGGTCTGGTTCTTTTCGAAAGATATTGAACTTGCGATCACAATTCTGGTTTTAGGTTGCCCAGGAGCTTTGGTCATTGGTGTACCGGTTTCAAATGTTGCAGGTATTGGCAACGGTGCGCGACATGGTGTTCTTTTGAAAGGTAGCGAAGTAATCCATGATTTCAGCAACGTCGATACCATAGTATTTGACAAGACAGGAACGTTGACAATAGGAAATCCCAAAGTGACTGATATAGAGATATATACCGATCAAGCCGACAAAATGTTGAAATACATTGCAAGTGTTGAAAATGAATCCGACCATCCTTTGGCTAAAGCAGTTGTTGATCATACACTAGTAACAAAGTTTTATCCTGTGGAAGAAACACATGTTGTAAAAGGCGGTGGGATAATCGCGAAAGTGGATGGCCAGAGGATTGTGATTGGCAATGTTGCGCTAATGGAGCAAGAAAATATCCATTTGAATGATAAAGTCCGTACAGATATTGCTCGATTTGAGCAGAGTGGTAATTCGCTTGTTCTTGCATCAGTTGATAGTGAGATAATGGCGCTGATTGGCATTAGAGATCAAATTCGTAGTGGTGTCAAAGATGATCTTAGAAAACTAAGAAAATTGGGTGTCAAAAATCTAGTAATGCTATCAGGTGATAACCAAGGAACAGTAGATCTGGTAGCCTCTGAACTAGGTTTAAATGAAGCTCATGGGCATATGTTGCCAGAAGACAAATTGATCTTTATCAAAGAGTTGCAATCTAGTGGACATATTGTGGCATTCGTGGGAGACGGTGTCAATGACAGTCCATCTCTAGCTCAAGCCGAGATTGGAATTGCTATGGGAGGTGGAACTGATGTGGCCATAGAAACATCAGATGTCGTTTTGATGAACTCGGATTTCAGTAGATTGCCTCTTGCATTAGGCCTCACAAAGGCAACTGCAAATAATATGCTTCAAAATATCATCATAGCAGTCGGAGTTGTTTTAATATTATTATTCAGTGTGTTTTTTAGTGATTGGATGAACATGTCCATAGGGATGTTAGTACATGAGGTGAGTATCTTAGTGGTGATCTTGAACGGTATGAGATTGCTCAGATATAAAATTAAACCTATAAAATAAGGAGGACCAAATGCAAAAAGCAACTATTCAATTAGGACCGTTAACTTGTCCATCATGTGTCAAAAAGATAGAGGGTGCAGTAAAAGCTTTAGACGGTGTAGACAAAGAGAGTGTCAACGTAATGTTCAATTCCAGCAAAGTGAAATTTGATATGGATTCAGAAAAAATTCAATTAATTGATGTTGAAAGAGCAATCAGTTCACTTGGATATGAAGTTAAAAAGTCACAAGTCAAATAAAAAAAGTGGTTGATTTAGAATGGAAGTTCTAAGTCAGCCACTTTTTGAGTTAAATTATCATTGAATGGTTACCATTTGTTGCGTACTTTTTCTGCAAATCCGAGCAGATTTTCAAATTTCAAACTTTCACCAGAATCAAGAATAGCAGTTCCATTAAAGTAACCAAAAACCTGATGTTGGTCGCTCAGAAGTATTCCAAATGATGTATATGCCGATCGATCCAGAATTGGATTAAAAGTTGCCTCAAATCGACCATCCGAAGAAGTGAACTGCCATGGGCTAAGATAATCCGGGGAACCGTCATCTTTTTTTGGTATATTGAAAGTTACGTGCTCCAGTTTGTGGGCGCCATCGTAAAACAACATATTTTCAGTTGCTGACGATATATCTCCAAAACCATACCCCAAGTTGAAGCCAAACACTTTTCCATCTATGATACCGTTTGCCGCACTCCAGTACCATGTGTTATCATATGTCCAGACCCCTCTGCCCCAGTCCAAGATCCCAAAAGATTCTACTGGGTCAAATACATAATGTTGATTCTTATAGTTTACAGAACCATTTGCCCGCATACCAATGATTTTTTGATTGTAATAAAACTTACGTGATTTTTTCTTGAATGGAGTAGCGATAACCATACTTTCATCCATAGTCGGAGTCAAAGTCACATCAATATAGAATGAGGATTGTTTGTGAAATTTTGGAATGTTTAGTCTAATGCGTCTCGCACCATTTTCATGTGTGAAATGGATTTCCAGTTTATCATCCTTATAATGAATATCCCCAGTTTCTGAACTGGAAGGCATACCGAGCTTTCCTAAAGTCATGAGTTTCATGGGACTTATAGTCTGTTCTTCACCGGTGATGAAATCTAGAAAGCTTGCACTGATCAGTCCCATGTATCCGTTGTCTGCAATAGTAAGTGCCACTCCGAAATCTTTATTGTAAACCAAATAATAGTCCCACTCTTTAATGCGCAGTTTACCAGCTTTAATGTCATGACGATCATAGGTTCTGATTAGTTCTGTAGCATAACCGGCTTGACTTAAGCGGCCCTTCTTGTCTAGCAATTTGCCTGGTTCAAGCTTAATTTGACTCATGTTTTTTCCCCCTCTGAAAAACAGTACTATTTCTTTGTATTTCTATTATAATATAAGAAAGAAGATAAACATAGTAATGATACTGAAAGGAGAACATGATGTTCAACACCAGAAGAAGTATTCGTAAATACAAAGATAAGCAAATAGAAAAGGGAAAAATTGATTTAATTATTGAAAATACATTATTTTCGCCAACATCCAAAAACAGAAGACCATGGGAATTCATTGTAGTAAAGGACAAAGACAGTATTGACTCAATTTCAAAAGTGAGGGCAATGGGCAGCGCATTTTTAAAGGGAGCTCCTTGTGTGATACTGGTTATAGGCGACCCTACTACTTCAGAAGTTTGGATAGAAGATACTTCAATTGCCGCATATGCAATTCAACTTGCCGCTCATGAGCAGGGTCTTGGAACCTGCTGGGTCCAAATAAGGTTGAGAGAACATGATGGAGATTTAACAGCATCAGATTATCTGAAAGAAAAATTTGGTATTCCAGGTCATATGGAAGTCGCATGTGCTATTGGGATTGGATATCCAGATGAAGAAAAAGCACCTCATGAATTGACAGAAGAACTGCTTTCAAAAGTTCATTATGAAAACTATTAAGATTGGAGGAGCATATGAGAGAATTATTGAATTCAATCGATCCATTACTTATTCGGATAGCAACATTTATAATTGTTGCAATTTTCTTATACGTATCAACGAAAAAAATTCTAAACAGATTCTATCCTAGGCTTCAAGAACAAGATAAATGGTATTCTATCAAGAAGCTAGTTATGAATACAATATACTTCATTATTTTTATTATATTCATATTTACATTTAGCGATCGCTTTGAAGGATTTTATACTACATTAGGACTTGCTGGAGCAGGGATTACATTTGCACTTCGTGAAGTTATAGTTAGTATCGCAGGTTGGTTTGCAATTCTTTTTGGTGATTTCTTCAAAGTTGGAGATCGTATATTGCTCGGCGGTATCAAAGGGGATGTCGTGGATATTGGCATTTTTAGAACTACACTTATGGAAATTGGTGACTGGGTCAATGGTGATCAATATAACGGAAGAATCGTCAGAGTAGCCAACAGCTTTATTTTCACATCGCCAGTATATAATTACTCAGCAAATTTTCAATTTGTCTGGGATGAGATTAATATTCCTATTCGATTTGGAAGTGATGTCAAGCTGGTCAGAAAGATTTTATCTGATGTAGCTGATGAGGTAGTTGGAGATGTTTCAATTCAAGCTAAAGAGGCTTGGTATGACATGAGAAAGAAATTTAAACTAGAGGATGCAAAACTTGAACATCAAATTTTCATGGTATTTAATGATAATTGGATTGAATTTTCACTAAGATATGTTGTAGATATCAAAGCAAGACGAGTCACTAAAGATGGGCTGTTCTCTAGATTGCTTGAAGAGATAGAAAAGAACAAGAGAGATATTGAGCTGGCATCAGAAACATTTGAGATTGTTGGAAATCAGAATTAAAAATTCACTTTATGGGGGAAATGCTATGGAAGGTACATATTTTCAATGGGATAAAGATTTTTTGACCGGACTCAATAAAATCGATGAACAACATCACGGATTGGTTGAGATCATTAATGATCTTTTAAAATTTAGTTTGAAAAGCGAGCTGATTGAAATTGACGAAATCGATGAAATACTGGATAGATTGACGAACTATGTGGTGGATCACTTTCAGACTGAGGATGAGTTGATGTTTGCATATGGAATTGATACACGTCATATTGAGTTGCATGAGAGACTCCATAGTGATTTTGTGAAAAATGTGAATAAGTACTTTTCCAATAAAGAAGAATTGAGATATCCAGAAAAATTGAGTGAGGTGTCAGAATTCTTAGTACGTTGGTTGGCGTATCATATTTTGAATACTGACAAGAGTATGGTCCGTCAAATGGAATACATTAAAAATGATGGCTTAACGGGAGTAGAGGCATATGAAAAAGATCAAAGCTACGTGGATACGACGACTGAACCGCTTTTGAAAGCTCTCAAAGCTCTATTTTTTTTAGTATCTCAAAAAAACAAAGAACTTGAAATTCATAATCAGGAACTTGAAATCAGGGTTAAAGAGCGGACCATCGCACTTGAAGAGGCAAATCAAAAGTTACATGAACTATCGATGAATGATGTACTTACCGGTTTACCGAACCGTCGATACATTATGGGTGAAATTGATCGTTTGATTGATCATTACGAGAGATATCATGTCGTTTTTTCTGTGCTTTTTATCGATCTAGACAAGTTTAAAGAGGTTAATGATACTCATGGACATGAGAAAGGAGATGAGGTGCTAAAGTGGATCTCTGGCTTCTTAAAGAAAAATGTACGAAAAACAGACATCACATGTAGACTGGGTGGAGATGAGTTTGTTGTAGTAAGCCCACATTCTAGTGGAGATGGTGCACTATTACTTGCAAAAAAATTGTGTGAAATGGTGCAATCGAAAGAATCGCAAAGTCAAATTCCTTGCTGGCAACCTTCCATAAGTATTGGCGTTGCTGAGGTAAATGCCAGCGTCAAGACATCGAGCGAATTATTGATAAGAGCAGATTCAGCTATGTATGAAGTTAAAAAACGAGGGCGCGGCGGAGCTCATTTATTGTTATAAAAAAATAAATACAACCACTAGGATTTCAAATCAAATAATTTGATTGAAAATATTGGGAAGGTTGTATTTTTTTGTTTCAAATCATGAATTTGCAATGCTTCTGAGTATTTTATATACCTGAAGGGTATATAATCACTAAAGTCGAATAAACCAAGGAGGAAAGTTTATCATGAAAAATTACAAAAAATTTGCAGCGATGATTCTTACATCTACGGTTGTGATGTTTGTTTTTATGTATTTAAATACTTATAGCACAGATCACTTGTTCTTTAGTGAGACAAGATTCTATATGACACTAATGATGGGGGCAACAATGGCAGTGATCATGCTGGGATATATGCTTCATATGCTTACAAACCGCCGTGTGAATATTGGAATATTAGTAGGAAGTATAATTGTATTTAGTCTATCGCTTTTTCTGGTCAGAAGTCAGACCACAGTGGATGATGTTTCATATATGAAAGCGATGATTCCACATCACTCTATTGCAATCCTAACCAGTGAACGAGCAAACTTTGAAGATCCTCGTGTTCAGAAACTAGCTGATGAGATCATAGATGCACAGCGACGAGAAATTGAGGAGATGAAAGCATTAATCGAAGATCTTGAAAAAGAAGAGTAAAGAGTGAAGAGCCCACAAAATTGGGCTCTTTAATTTTTGGTTATAAGATATTTTAAATTTTTGATGACCATTAAAGCAGTACTGAAACATAGTACGAGAAGAATAATTATAGCTCCTTTTTTCATGAAAATCAAAGGTACTATACCAAGGGAAAGATTTGAGGTGGTGTGGAGTAGTATTGATCCTAATATACTGCCATTGCTCACAGTGTATAGTAATGTTATTAAGATAGAAATCATAATTGTAAAAATTGAATAACCCAAAAGCGCAGGAATGATCCCGAAATCGGTGAGAATGTTTTGCGTTGTCCCTTCAATAAAAAACAATGGAAGGTGCCAAGTTGCCCAAATCCCACCCATAAATATAGCAGACTTGATCGGCGACAAACATTTTAACATCCGTTTTAGAGCGAAGCCTCTCCAACCAATCTCTTCACCAAGTGGCCCCATAAAAACTAATATGTAAACGAAGACGACAGGAATGAACAATGGAGGAAATTCCATCTTTGGAAGAACATTGCCAGTCATATAATAGATCAATGTAGAGACTGCTGATACCCCGGGCAAAAATAAAAAAACAAAGGGTAACCATTTTCCATGAATGTTAAAATTAATTATTGACTTTAACATTGAAAATACTTCCGATTTGTTGCCGAACACATATGCTAGAAGTAAACCTGACATCGATGGCACAAAAATTCCAACTGTAATAAACACATCATACTTTAAAATTGAAGCGATAAGCCAAAACAGCCATGTCAGTGTAATCGTAGTTGCAAAATATACAGCAAGCTCATATTTTAGTTTTCCAGAATTATTCGATATCATACTTCTTTCACTTTCTAACCTGAGGATAAAATTCAATAGGGTATGAAAAATGGATGTGCTTAAATTTCCAATTTTCATTTTCTCTGATCAGATAACCGGTTATCCGAACAGGCCAAAAATAGTCATCGCCTTTATTGGTTTCCATTAATGTATTTGAAATCCCCGATAATATCTCAATCAGTTTGGTTTTATCATCTAGATCATCTCGTTTGATAACGTCATTGACAAGGGATAATCTAAATTTGTTATAAGAGTCCGTTGTCATTTTTTCATAAACTGTGCCGCAAATGGAAACAAAAGCACTATCATTCACTTGATCAGAATACAATTGAGTAAAATCCAGCGTCAATTCTCCCCAATAAAGCCAATCATCGGCTATCAATTTTGAAACTGCCTCATATCCAATACACCATTCATCACTATCCATGCTGACAGCAGATGTTCCTATTGCTGTTATTTCGACATTAGAAGCGAATACTGAGTTCATATAATCAGATAGTATTTCTTGATTTCTTGACTTGTATCCAGCTTCAAATTTCTGAATCAACTTAATAATTCCAGGATTAACTTCTTTCATTTCGTCACCTCCATTTTTAAAAATCATAACATATGAAAGTTAATATGTAATAGTTTCAAGGAAATCTTAAGGTAACTTTAAGTAAACTTACTGAAAAACGGTTGACTGGCAAACTAATTCGGTATATAATTACACCATATGGTTTGCCGGCAAACCAAAAAAAGGAGATCAAACTATGAAACTTTACAAAATAATGAAAAAGCCTCCGTTTTTTTTAAGTGCCTCACATTGGATGACAAAAGAAGATCACCCTGTAAAAAGTGGTCCAAATTCTAGGCAAGCGGTCATAATTCCATTACTATTGATACAATATGGCAGTATGAAAGCTAAAGCAAAAACTATGACCAAACTTAAGAATCATTTTATTTCATCATTAAAGGAAATGGTGGTTAGTGCAAAGAGTCTCAAATACAATCCACATACAGGTAAACAGACTATGGATGAAATCACACTCAAAGATATGGAAAACTATGCACATGAACTTGGAATTTCTTCTATCGGCTATACCAAAGTCAATCCCAATTATATTTTTAAAGATTTTGAAATTCTATATGATAATGCCATAATGTTTACAATGGAAATGAAAAAAGAGGTGATTGCAACCAATCCGAGTTTGGAATCAAGTAAAGAAATCTTCAGAACATATGAATCTTTAGGAATTGCTGTAAATAAAATTGCCGATTTTTTGAGGGATAGGGGATTCGATTGTCATCCTAGTCCAGCTATTGGTGGAGATATAAATACTGTACCGACTGCTCAGGAAGCCAACCTTGGATATATCGGGAAAAATGGAATACTCATTACACCTGATTTTGGTCCATGTGTACGACTTGCTGCGATATTTATTGATGCAGATAATCTTCCATTTGCAGTTAAAAACGAACATACATGGATCAAAGAATTTTGTAAGACCTGTAACAGATGTGTGAAGTCTTGTCCTTCAGGTGCAATTTACAAGGAACCGAAAGTACTAAACGATGAAACTTATGTTTATATTGATCTGCATAAATGTGCACCACCATTCTCTGAAGGGTGTTCGAAATGTATAAGCAATTGTGTTTTTACGGGTGGAAATTATAATAAAATAAAAAAATATCATTTTTTAGGTGAATAATGAAATTTCAAAAGCTATAATAGATAGTATAATGTCGTTACATCTGAAGGGGAAAAAATATGGAAGCAAATGATTTTGGCAAATTAATTAGAGGAATCACTTCGAATGTCAATTTGTACATTGGTTCTGAAATTGAGCAGTATGGGATCAAACAAGGACAATTTGAGTACTTTTTATTAATTTACAGTACCCCTGGCATCAATCAAATTGAAATTGGAAAACTTAAGAATGTTGGAAAAGCTAGTGTGACTAAAGCTCTTAAAATTCTTGAGGAGGATGGATTCATCAAAAGAGAGGCTGACGAAAAGGATCGTCGAAACACGCTGTGTTTTATTACTGAAAAAGGTGAGGCGATTGTTGACGATCTGCTGCATGTAAAAGTTAATGCAGAGCATAATCTCTTCGAAGGCTTTTCCGAACAGGATAAAAAAGTATTGTTTGGATATTTACTGAAGTTATATAAGAATACTGAAAAGTTAAATTTAGAATCTTAAGCTAAGTGACAGCAAAATATATTATGGAGTTGAATCCACATCTATCAAGCGGTGTGGATTTTTATTACTGAGATTTTTAAATGGAACGGAGGAGAGATGACACAAGAACAGAGACAAATGGTAGAAGAGCAATTTGCACTGGATTATAATTGTTCTATAAAAGACTTTCAAAGCACTGAGAAGTTGGTAACCTTACAAAAGAAGCATCGGGAAGCGCGAAAATTCAATGATGAAGACAGTTTAATGAATATGCTAACTTACAATGGTAAACTTTTGATAACAGCAAATGAAGAGATTTTGCCATGGTGTGAAGAGGTATTAACAAAACGAATTTCTGCTGAGTGGTGCTTTGAATTTGATTCACTTATACGCATTAATAAGAAATTATTCGAGTTTGGATATAAAATAGATCAAGTGCATATATTTTTTCTTCCAAAATATGATCAGCCTCTATCAGATATTAAAACTATAATCTTGAATGAAGATGAGATTCGTTTGTTTGAAGAAGATCGAAGAATTGATGAGGCATTTTTGTTCGATGATTACATAAAAGATGTACTTGGCGTCGCAGTACGCTCCGATTCAGATGAATTGTTGGCGGTGGCTGGTGCAACTGCCAATAGTGAGCGAATGTGGGAGATTGGATACAATTCATTTGTTGAAGGAAGAGGATTTGGAACTGCTGCGTTATCCGCATTGTTGAAAGAAGTCATAAAACTTGGAAAGGTACCTTATTGTGGAACAGCCATTTCACATCTCGCATCTCAGAACATTGCATTGAAAGCGGGAATGGTTCCAGTATTCAGCGAACTGAGAACGGTTAAGATCAAGTATAAAACGAGGGATTATAGTGAAAAAGAAGATAAGAGACCATGTTGATTCTGATATTGATAATATAATTAAAATATACACACTTGAATATAAAGCAATGCCTGAAGAAGTTGAAACATTGAGATCTGCACCAAAAATTTTAGTTTATGATGATCATAGTGGAGTAGAGGGGTTTATTCATTTGTCTACAAATGGGAACCATTGTTATATTGAGATGGGCGTGATTTCAAATGAGAAAATCATGTCTATTGGAAGTGAACTTTGGAAAGAAGCACTGGGTTACTTTGATGAAAATAAGATTTCTTCTATTCAAGTTTTTCATGTAAAAGAAAATCCGATGTGGCAACATTTTTTTGATGATTTGGGATTTGAGTACTGGTATTCAGTTTATAGATTGGACTATCAAGGACCAAAATTTCCAGAAAGAAAAATCCGAGTTGTTCAATATGAAGATCGATATTATGACGACAAAATGAGGCTGGAAAGTGAAGCATTTTCGGTTCTAAGACGTGAAAATAACATCAAACCGTATAATTGGTATCTAGCTGCAAGCGAGGAAAATATCGTCGCAAATAGAAAGGCAACTCTGTTAAATAAAGACTTCATATATCTTTTTTTTGAAGACGATGAAATGATTGGTGCATCCATGGTAAAAAGTTCTGAAATTGAACTTTTATTTACTAATATCAAATACCAAAGAAAAGGTTACGGTAAAAAGATTCTTGAATATTCGGTCAATAGAGGACTGGAACAGAATTCTGACCGAGTGAGTTTGAATGTGTTGGCTGGCAATGAAAAAGCTCTTAAATTATACATGGACACAGGTTTCAAATTGGTCCAAGGCCAAGATTGTAGAAAACTGATCAGAGCGTTGAAATAAAATCTTTGGAGGTAAAAAGTGAACGCAAATAATAATGATAATAAAAATCCACTTGACCAAGGTCCATTTTATCATGGTACTAAGGCAGATTTGCAACCTGGTGATATCTTAGAGCCAGGATTCAACTCAAACTATGGTGAACAGAAAAAATCAAATTTCATTTACATGTCAGCAACCATGAACGCTGCCATATGGGGAGCAGAATTGGCACTAGGTGATGGATCAGAACGGATTTACGAAGTTGAGCCCACAGGACCTTTTGAAAATGATCCCAATCTAACTGACAAACGGTTTCCAGGGAATCCAACAAGATCTTATCGGACGAGGTATCCACTTAGAGTTTTGAGTGAAGTGCTGGAATGGGAAGGACATTCTCCTGAAGAACTGAAACAAATGAAAGATCATCTTGAGGAGCTAAAAAAACAGGGGATTGAAGCTATTAATGACTGATTGAGGAAGGTGCGATTTGCAGAAAATATTATTAGTAGAAGATGACAAAGCGCTTTCAAATGGCATTTCACTTGCGCTTAAAAATAGTGAACTTAATATAGTCCAGTGTTATGATCTTAAAACAGCAAAGATGTATTTATCAAGGGATGTCTATGATTTGATTATACTCGACATCAATTTGCCTGATGGGAATGGACTTGAATTTTTGACTACACTTAAAAATGAGAGTTCCAGTCCTGTGATTATGCTTACCGCCAATGATTTGGAAACTGATATTGTAACTGGTCTTGAAATGGGTGCGGATGACTACATCACAAAACCTTTTAGTTTGGTAGTGCTTCGTGCAAGAGTAAATACACAATTAAGAAAGCAGACCTTCAAAACGTTTCAACAAGATTGCTTCATATTTGATTTTGAGAAAATTACTTTCTTAAAAAATAATTTGCAAATTGAACTTAGCAAGACCGAACAAAGATTATTGAGAATACTCATAGAGAACAAAGGCATTACGCTGCCACGTAGTGTTCTGATTGATCGTATTTGGACAGATGGGTCTGAGTATGTTGATGAAAATGCACTATCCGTCACGGTTAAGCGATTGCGCGACAAACTCGAAGATCAACCATCAAAGCCAGAGTACATTAAAAACGTTTATGGCATTGGTTACATTTGGGCGGTGAGATAAATGGATCTATTCAGAATGAACAAAACTATTGATCGTTTAAATCAAATGGTTGATAATGCCATAGAAGGAAAACCCCTTGAAACTGGTTTTGATGAATCCAAAATTTCATCCCTGGAAACCAAACTTTCCCATTTTCTTGCCATGAACAACACAACAAAAGTTCAGCTTGCAGAGGAAAAATTAAAAGTTCATGAGTTGGTGTCTGATATTTCCCACCAAACGAAAACGCCACTTGCCAATATTTTATTGCATTCCATGTTGCTATCAGAAAGTGATTTATCTGAGCATGACCGGTTATGCGTCAATGCACTTTCAGAACAAGTGAATAAGTTGAATTTTTTGATCTCTGCACTTGTAAAAGGGTCGCGATTGGAAACTGGAATCATTTCAGTTTCAGCAAGACAAGGGGGGATTAATCAGCTTCTGCAAGATGTTTTATGCCAAGCTGAACCAACAGCAAAAGTAAAGAATGTTATGATTTCAATTGAAACAACCGACATAAATGCAAGTTTTGATCCAAAATGGACTACCGAAGCACTTTTCAATATTGTGGATAATGCCATTAAGTACACACCAAAGGGAGGTACCGTAAAGATTTCAGCAACAGCATATCAGATGTTCTGTCGAATAGACGTTGAGGATAGTGGAATTGGGATTGATGAAGAGGATATGCCAAAGATATTTACACGTTTTTATCGGTCACCTCGTGTTAGAGACCATGATGGAGTAGGGATTGGTCTTTACTTATCGAGACAAATCATCTCCGGCCAGGGGGGGTATATCAAAGTACAGTCAAAGATTGGAAAAGGTTTAACTTTTTCTTTGTTTTTACCTATAAACGATTGAAATCTTTCAAAAGTGAAAGTATTCATCATGGCTTTGAAAGCACCTTGAAAGATTGATGCATTATAATCTGTTTATGGAGGTTAACGATATGACTATACTTGAAACAAAAGATTTAAGAAAAACCTATGGTAAAGATGAAGCAATCGTTCATGCGCTGGATGGTGTAAGTATGAAAGTGGAAAAGGGTGAGTTCATTTCCATTGTCGGGACTTCAGGGAGTGGAAAATCAACACTTCTACATATGTTTGGTGGACTTGATCGTCCAACAAGTGGCAACGTAATTGTTGATGGAAAAGATATTTTTGAAATGAAGGATGAAGAACTTGTTATTTTTCGTCGCCGTAAAGTAGGATTTGTATTTCAAAACTACAACCTCATTCCCACACTAAATGTTTATGAAAATATTGTTTTACCAATCGGTTTGGATGGTAATACACCGGATCATGAATACATTGATCAAATCATTCATACGCTGGGACTTGAAAGCAAACTCAACAATTTACCCAATAATTTATCTGGTGGGCAACAACAGCGCGTTGCTATTGCAAGAGCATTAGCATCTAAACCAGTCATAGTTCTTGCAGATGAACCCACAGGAAATCTCGATAGTAAAACCAGTCAAGATGTGCTGGGGTTACTAAAAGTGACAAGTGAAAAATTTAAGCAAACGGTTGTAATGATCACACATAATGAAGAAATTGCACAACTTGCAGATCGAGTGGTCCATATTGAGGACGGTCGTATTGTAGGCGGTGGAAACAATGTTTAATGTCAACAATAAAAAAACAATCCTGAAACTTTCAAAAACATCATTTAAGTCAAGTCGGATGAGAAATTTCTTTGCAATCATAGCCATTATTTTGACGACAGTTTTATTTACATCTTTTATCACTATAGGTGGCAGTTTGATATCTTCCATAGAAGAAGGCGTCATGCGGCAGGTGGGTGGTAGCTATCATGCTGGCTTGAAGCGACTGTCTGAGGAACAATATAATCAAATTAAATTACATAAGAATATCGAAGATATTTCATATTCTGTGATTTTAGGGATAGGTGAAAACAAGAATCTTGAAAAAAGACAGACGGAAATTCGTTATACCAATGATTCGAAAAATGCACTCGGTATGTTTTCAATGCCAACCACGGGTAGACTACCTGAAAAGGATAATGAGATTGCAACTGACACACTGGTCCTTGAACTACTAGGGATTCCACTTGAGCTCGGTCAAAATGTTACACTTGAGTACAGTGTTGGAGGTGAGAAAAGAATCAACACTTTTGAATTGGTGGGTTTTTGGGTGGGAGATCCAATCATACCTGCCAGTCAAGTCTGGTTGAATCGAAGTTTTGTAGAATCTGAATTATCGAGTTTTGTGGGTGAGTATCCTAATGATGCGATTGGCACAATCAATGCCAATGTGAATTTTTCAAACGACTATAATATTGAGGAAAAAATTGTTAAAGTAATTATTGAGAGTGGCTATTCTTTGAATGAAATTGATTATGGTATCAATTGGGCTTATATCGATAGCAATCAGTCCATCAACATATTTCCGATTTTGGGGTTTGTATTTATGATTGCCCTTTCTGGATATCTTATGATCTCTAATGTATTTCATATAAGTGTTGCAAAAGATGTGAATTTTTTCGGATTACTCAAAACCATAGGGACTACTCCTAGTCAGATTAGACGAATTATTCGTTTTCAGGCGATTAGATTGTGCGTAGTGGGCATTCCAATAGGTGTAATCATTGGAACCTTAGTAGGAGCACTTCTCGTTCCAAAAGTCTTTTCTGTTATTAGCGTGGATGTTGTCAATGTTGAAATTCATCCTATCATTTTTATTATTTCATCAATATTTTCAATAGCAACAGTTTTGATAAGCATAGTCAAACCATCAAGAATTGCAGCTCACATCAGCCCTATTGAAGCACTGAGAAGTAGTGACAATTTACAGCGCAACAACAAAAAAAATACCCGTCCATTCAGTTTGATGAGAATGGCAATAGAAAATATTTTACGAAATAAAAAGAAAACCTTGCTGGTTACCATATCTCTCTCTTTGGGTCTCATAATACTCAATACGACATTTTCATTAGCGAACAGCTTCGATATGGACAGGTTTCTCAGTTCAATGATTGACAGTGATTTTGTAGTTGGACATGATTCAAACTTTAATTCCAACTCTTTCTATACTGATCAGAAAACACTTGATCGAGATTTTTTCGATTCATTATTTGAACAACAGGGTATTGAAGCAGTTTCCAAAATTCATTTTGCCGAGCCATATGGAATAGTAGATCCAAGTCTCTCAAGAGTTATCACAGAGGCAAATGAAAAATTGGGTTTCACTGAGGATAGACTCCAGGCGATGAAGGACCAACTGAATAGTACTAAACATCCGCTTCACATCTATGGACTGGATGGTGGTGCATTATCCAGACTGAGTATATTACAAGGTGAACTGGATATGGAAAAACTGAAAACTGGACAATATGTCATTGCTGAACCATTTGATTCCGAAAAAGACATTCTATATTATGGCATAGGAGACAAAGTATTGTTGCCAAATGCTGAGGGAGTCGAAAAAGAGTATGAAGTGATTGCCATAGCAGATATACCATACAATATCAGCATCAAACATTGGCATTCAATCACACCAGCTTTTTATTTGCCAAGCGAAGTGTTTTTGTCACAAATTGAGAACAAAACCCCTATGCTAATCACAATTGATGTAAATGAACAGTCAATTCAAAGAATGGAAGCTTTTCTCGAAAGCTACTCCAAGACTATTGACCTCAATATGTCCTATCAATCTAAAGCAAGCATTTCAGCAGAGTATGAAAATACACAAAGAACGTATCAAACAGTAGGAGTTTCTCTGAGCATATTGATTGCTTTGGTTGGAATCATGAATTTTATCAACACAGTAATCACTTCGATTCACGCTCGAAAACTCGAACTGGCAATGATGCAAAGTATTGGTATGACCACCAGACAAACGAGAATAATGTTGATGCTTGAAGGATTGATTATCATTGGCTTTGCACTTTTGATTACGCTTACTATCGGAAGTTTTATAAGTTTCATTGGACTAAATTCGCTTGTTTCACAATCTTCTGTCATGAGTTTTTATTTTACAGTGACGCCTTCGTTGATCTGCACTCCAGTACTACTATTAATTTCGGTACTGGTCTCACATATGAGTCAAGAATCAATCAGCAAAGACAGCATCGTGGAGCGGCTACGTGCAATCGCATAAGTCATTTTTGTTTAGAACGCCTGAAATGTGTTATAATATATATGGATGATAATTATTATCAATTAATCAAACTTATAGGAGATTTAAGGTGAAGTTATGAAAATTACGAAAATGTCTGAAGGTATAACACAGCTGTCTGTGAACATAGACGATATTCTCTTTGAAGGGTTATGGGAAATGCCAAATGGTGTAACGCTGAACTCATATGTGGTGCAAGGTGAAAAAATTGCACTTATAGACGGTGTATGCGGTTGGGATGGGGTGCCGGAATCGTTATTTGATTTGTTGGATCAACTGAACATTGATCTTAAGTCAATACAGTACTTGATCCTCAACCATTTGGAGCCGGATCATGCAGGCTGGATAGAGGATCTCAGAAAAATCCATGAAGATTTTGA
>JAIOSU010000056.1 GCA_021107455.1 Clostridiales bacterium
AAATCAATATGATCAAATCTCATAATGCACGGGTTAATATTATTCCGGGTTCAAGGGATGACTGTGCAGATGCCTGCAGAGAGAAAGTAGATACCGAGGGACAATATTATGCAAACCATGTATACAATCCTTTCTTCTATGAAGGTACAAAAACCTATATTTATGAAGTCTATGAGCAAATGTATAGAATTCCTGAAAATATTTTTGTTCCCTTGGGGAATGGAACGCTATTCATTGGGATTGTTAAAGCGCTGGAAGAACTCTTTGAGAGTGATATCATTGAGAAAATGCCCAATATTATAGCAGTCCAAAGCGAATATTGCGATCCATTTGCAAAAGCAGTTATTACAAAAGAAAAATATCCAGCTAGGATAACGCCGAGACCAACAATGGCAGAAGGAATTGCCATAGGCGTACCAATGAGGGGTGAGGAAATTTTAGAGTATGTCTACAAGTATAACATTCAAATCATTACAGCTCCGGAAAATCGAATTATGGAAGCCAGAGCAGCCCTTGCTGCAAAAGGTATTTATTGTGAACACACAACAGCAGCCACCTATGCAGCCTATTTGAAGTATTGTGATTTAAATGGAAAGACATCGGATTGCTTGATTCCTATGTGTGGAGCAGGTCTCAAATCCGATTATTAATCTGCTTCGCCCGAACCATATCTTCAATAAGAAAATAAAGAAAGAAAATTTTGGAAGAGTCTGGGAGAAGCAATATGCGACATATGGTATGGAATATGCTATAATGGATGTTTAGCGATAGGTTTAATGTAATATCAAAAGGAGAAATATGTTATTTGAAGATTTGAATTTAATAGAACCAATAAAGAAAGCCATAAAAACAAAGGGATTTGTAAAGCCAACACCAATTCAATCTCGAGCTATACCCTCTCTTCTTAAGGGAATGGATTTATTGGGTTGTGCTCAAACAGGTACTGGTAAAACAGCCGCTTTTGCTATTCCTATTTTGCAAGGGATAACATTACAGCATAAGGCTAATGCAAGCCGTAGACAGATTCAAGCATTGATCATAGCACCAACCAGAGAGTTAGCTATACAGATAGCGGACAGTTTTGAAGATTATGGGAAGAATTTGACTCTTAAAACACTAGTAATCTACGGTGGTGTTTCGCAAAATCCTCAAACAAAAGACTTAACCAAGGGAATAGATATACTTGTTGCCACACCTGGCAGACTACTGGATTTAATAAACCAAAGATATGTTAGTTTGAAAAACGTGAAGTATTTTGTACTTGATGAGGCTGATCATATGCTGGATATGGGTATGCTTCAAGATGTGAAAAAAATAATTGCACACTTGCCTAAAGAAAAACAAACAATGTTTTTCTCAGCGACCATGCCTGCTGAAATTGAAAAGCTTGCAAATTCAATTTTAAAAAACCCTATCAAAATAATGGTAACACCTGCATCCTCCACAGTTGAAATCATAGAACAAGAATTATATTATGTTGATAATGGCAATAAAGTAAACCTACTTATTGATTTGCTCAAAAACAAAGATATAATATCAGCTCTAGTATTTTCAAGAACTAAACATGGAGCTAATAGGATTGTCAAAAATTTAGGAAAAGCGGGACTTGTTGCGGAAGCTATTCATGGTAACAAATCCCAAACTGCCAGACAATTAGCCCTAAACAACTTTAAAGAAAGAAAAACCAGAATACTTGTTGCAACAGATATTGCAGCCAGAGGCATTGATATCGAAGAGTTATCTCATGTTATCAATTTCGATTTGCCGGAGGTTCCTGAAACTTATGTTCATAGAATAGGGCGTACAGGTAGGGCAAGTCATGGGGGTACAGCAATTTCATTCTGTAGCCAGGCAGAGAAGCCATTATTGAAAAGCATTCAAAAGTTAACAACTAAATTTATAGTAGAGATTGATGACCATCCCTATCCTTTGATAGAAACAAGCATAGAAGTGATTGTTAAGTCTGATAGGAGAAAACCTTCTATGAAAGCTGTGACACAGGGCAAACCTAGAAATAGTAGAAGAAATAATGACATTAAAAAGAAAGTTGTAAAAACCGAAAAAATGAGAAATAACTAATAATTAGGAAGAATCAAGTTCTAACAAAATTTATTGTTAAAATTTGATTCTTTTTTTGTATTTCATTTCAAATACAATGATATAATTTACAGTGAGGTGAGTTTTATGTACGAAATAATTGCTATGGTTACAAAATATGTACTGATTTTCTTGATCTATTTGTTTATTATGAGAATCGCAAGATTGATTTATTTAGATATAAAAGCAATGACAGTTTGGGAAGATTCAAAAGTCACAAGTCCTCACCTAAAACTATTGTCATCTATTGAACGAACAGGTGTGAACACGGTCACTGAGATTTTTCCACTTAATAACTCACTTACTAGAGTGGGACGCTCACTGGAATGTGAGATAGTGATCACAGATCCCCATATATCATCACAACATCTACAGATTGAAAAAACTGGGGAAGGTTTTACAATTCTTGATTTAGGAAGTGTCAATGGTACTTATGTCAATAATGTAAAACTATTGAACCCTGTCCAACTAATGGATGGCGATGAAATATTGCTGGGGATCACAAAGTTTGTATTTTCTGAAGGCGGGAAACTACATGGATAAATTTGTGAATCCAAAATCGAAAAAATCAAAGCCAATTGCTCCGATCCATTTGGTGGCTCTTATCGATCTCGTCATATTTGGTCTACTTTCAATTAGAAGTGGAATTTTTGTGCCGATCATTTTGGCTCTTGGAACCATAAAGGCTGTAATGACATATTTGACCACAATTGTACTTAGAAAATATAGAATGGGTGATACTTATATATCGCTTATTGTTGCTATGCTTTTAAGTATGGGGCTTTCGATGCAACTTAGACTGTCCACTGAGATCGGCGTTAAACAATTCATATGGTTCTTAATTGGAATGGGCTTATTTATAGTAACAGCGTCTACTTATCATTTAGTTTATAAGCGCATTAAATCCATTTGGTTTTTTTATGCCTTGATGATCATTCTTTTTATCCTCACTCAAATTATTGGTACTAGTATAAATGGCGCGAAAAATTGGATTATACTGGGAAAGTTGTCGTTCCAGCCTTCAGAGTTTATTAAAATTCTATTCGTGTTTTTCATGGCGTCGTTTGTCTCAGATCCAGAGGCACTAAGATTGAAAATTGCCGATAAAATGACATCACCGAAATGGACACTAATGGTTATGGTTTTTATTGTCCTCGGTTTTTTTGTGCTCCAAAGGGAGTTCGGAACCGCACTTCTTATATTTATAATTTATTTGTCTATCCTTTATGTATTTGAAAAAGCAGTTGTTTTTGTTGGAATCAACGCAATCATTGCAGGTTTAGCGGCATTTGTAGCGGTTCAGGTTATGCCGCATTTAAAGATCAGAATGGACAGCTGGCTGAATCCATTTGCTGATATTGCGGGAAAAGGGTATCAAATAACGCAATCTCTCTTTGCAATAGGGAGCGGTAGTTTTTTTGGAACAGGGCTTGGGCTGGGTTACCCGCATTTCATTCCAAATGTAGAAACAGACTTTATTTTCTCGGCCATTTGTGAAGAAATGGGAATATTTGGAGGCATTGCAATTATTGTTTTATTTATGTTGCTTGTATACCGTGGAATTAAAGTGTGTCTACTTCTCAGGGATCCATTTACAAAGTCACTCGCTTTTGGCCTGACTATAACGATTGGCTTTCAAACATTTCTAATCATCGGTGGTGTAACGAGAGTAATCCCGCTTACTGGAATAACATTGCCATTTGTGAGTTACGGCGGTTCTTCTCTGGTCTCTAGTTTCATAATACTAGGACTGCTACAATCACTATCAGGATTTATATTGAGAAAGGAGGTCTTTGAAGTTGAAGAAATCGACAACTAATAACAGGATTCTCCAAATTTTTATTGTGATCAATATACTGTTTTTAAGTTTGATTATCTATTTGAGTTATTTTGAATTGTATGGAAAAGAACCAATAATGGCAAATAACTACAACAGACGGCTTAAAGCATATGAAGATGGTATTGTCAGAGGACAAATTTTTGATAGAAACGGCGAGGTTTTAGCTGAAACGAAAATTGTTGACGGAATTTCAAACCGAAACTATCCATATAAGCGACTCTATGCTCATATAATCGGCTATAATTCAAATATATATGGCAAAACACTTTTAGAAGCCAGGTATAATGACACATTGCTTGGAAAAAACGCACTAGGTTTTGTAGGCAATGCGATGAGCCTTGTGAAAGGAGAAGATAAGACGGGTAATAATCTTATTTTAACCATAGACCATTCTCTTCAAGCCAAAGCAAGAGAACTTATGGGTGATAATCGTGGTGCAATAGTTGCAATCAACCCCAAAACGGGTGAGATTTTAGCGATGGTAAGCACACCGGATTACAACCCTAATGAGAGCTCATTAAGAGAAAACTGGTCAGATCTGTCAACGGGTGAGAATAGTCCACTATTGCCAAGAGCATTAATTGGTCTATATCCTCCGGGTTCAACTTTTAAAGTTGTAACTACTGTTTCAGCAATTGAAGTTGGGCTTGATGATTTTATAGCTGAAGATACGGGTAGCGTCGTGATCGATGGTAAAACCTTTTCGAATGCAGGAGATAAAGCATATGGTGAACTCAATATGACTTCAGCAATGGCCTATTCCAGCAATGTCTATTTTTCTAAATTATCAGAGGTACTGGATTCAAAAGCTTTAATAAGTACTGCAGAAAAAGCAGGATTGAATAAAAATCTCGACTTTGATTTGCCAACGAAAAAAAGCAGTATCAATAGTGTCATTGATAGTAAAACAGAATTTGCCGCAACTGTCATTGGACAAGGGGAACTTCTTGTTACACCTCTTCAAATGGCACTCATATGTGCTGGCATTGCGAATGATGGTGTAATTATGAAACCCTATTTGGTTAAAAATGTATCTGATCGATATGACACGATCTTGACAACAACCTTAACTAAAGAGAGTGGCGTTTTAACAGATCCTGAAACAGCAGAGATTGTAAAAGAAATGATGATTGAAGTCGTTAAAAACGGAACTGGCAAGAGAGCTTCAATATCTGAAGTGATTGTAGCCGGGAAAACAGGAACAGCACAAAATGAAAAGTCAAGCCAAGGTCAAGGAAATGACCACGCATGGTTTATCGGATTTGCTCCAGCTTCAGATCCTGAAATTGCAATCGCTGTCATCATTGAAAATCAAGAAAAGGATGGCGGTCAATTGGCCGCTCCGATAGCCGGTAAAATAATGGCTGAATGGATCAATAAAAACAACAAAAAATAGACACATAGTAGGGCTTGAAATGCCAAGAGGAGGTCAGTATGCTTTATTTTATGAACGATTACTCAGAGGGTGCACACGAGAAAGTACTGAATGCACTGATCAAAACGAATATGGAACAACATGTGGGTTATGGTGTTGATGACATAACTAATGAAGCTATTGCACTTCTAAAGAAGAGAATCAATAAACCGGACGCAGATGTTCATTTTTTGATAACAGGCACTCAGACAAACACGATAGCAATCGCCCATTTTTTAAGACCATATGAAGCGGTAATCGCAACGGATCATGGTCATATTTCAGTGCACGAAACCGGGGCTATAGAAGCCACTGGACATAAAATAATTGAAATGGAATCAAAGGATGGTGTACTCACTACAGAAATGATTGATGCGGCAATTCTAAAACACGCCGATGAACATTGGGTATTGCCAAAAATGGTTTATATTTCAAACGCAACTGAAACGGGGACCATTTATACGAAATCAATGCTGGAAGATATAAGAAAGGCATGTGACAAATACGGATTGTATCTTTATTTAGACGGTGCAAGGCTTGCAAATGCTCTAACGTGCGCAGATAACGATATGACGATCGAAGATGTGGCTTCTCTAACGGATGCTTTTACGATTGGTGGTACAAAAAACGGAATACTTTTTGGAGAAGCTCTAGTGATCACAAATAATCGATTAAAAGAACATATGAGGTTTTCAATTAAGCAAAGAGGTGCCCTTCTTGCAAAAGGGAGATTGCTCGGGGTTCAATTTAGAGCGTTGTTTGAAGAAGATTTGTATTTTGAAATTGCAAAACACACCAATGAAATGGCGACTATATTGAAAAACGGTATTTTAGATCTTGGTTATGAACTTGTGACCAATCCATCAACAAATTTGATTTTCACGATACTTCCAAACGGTGTTCATGATAGGCTTTCAAAGCACTGCTATTATGAAGCAGAACATCCTTATGATGAAAATAATATGGAAGCCAGATTTGTGACTTCTTGGGCGACTCCAAAGGAAGACGTTTTAGAGCTGCTCAGACTTTTGAAAGAATTCAAAGCAAATTAAAAAAAATGATATGAGAGCAAATGCTTTCATATCATTTTTTTGGTTCAACAGTATCATTTCATAAGTTCCAAATAATTATCTTTGGTAATGCTTTGACCATAGATCATGTAACCCGGTTCGATATTGAAACGATAATAAGACATTGTGAAATGAAGATGTGGACCAGTGGAGAAGCCTGTTGATCCAACTTCTCCGATCAATTGACCACGCTCTACCATTTCGCCTTCAGCTACGTGTAATTTGTCTAGATGAAAATAAACACTGAATAGTCCTTCTCCGTGATCTACAACAATACTGTTGCCAGTCAAGACAAGTGGCATTGAAAGCATGACTTTTCCCGCATTGGTTGAAAGCACTTCTGTATTTCTCGGTGCTGCGATATCTATACCTGCATGTCTGTAATTCGTCAGTGCACCGTTGACGTAACGTGCCTCACCAAATTCAGTGGTTACTTTGCCTTTAGTCGGCAATAAAAAAGGCTCTGTGTAATACTTAACTGGGGAAGAGATATCACGTGAAGGGTTGAAATACTTATAATACTCGGTATAGGCGTCATCGGTTCTCGTGCTGGATTCAACACTTGTATCGACCGTTAGATTTTGGACTCTGAATTTTCTTTGAACGACTTCAATTTCTCTTGTTGATGTAGAGCCATTTTCATTATTTGTGAATTTTAGATTATAAACACCTGGTGATGTGCTGTAGTTTGTTGGGACATATCCTTCGATAACACCACCTGCATCATACCATTTGAAATCCGGATACAATTCTTGATCAAGAGATAGATCAGAGGCATGATGTACAGTAATTTTTAATAAATCACCCTGAATGAGTGTGTTTTTTGAAAGTATGATATTTTCGGGAAGATTCTCATTTGTTATAATGCCGATTTTTGTCAAAAGTTTGTAGGATATTATGGCAGCCTCTGCTCTTGTGGCAGACCGTTTAGGTGCAAATGTTCCATCTGGATAACCTGATATGAAATCCAGTGCGACAGCAGCCAGTGCTTTTGAATAATAGCCCGATGTTACAGCACCAAAATCATTCAGTTTTGAACTGGCTTCATCCATAATAGAAGGATCAACGGAGCCTCCTGATTTCAGATATGCATTTACGACTATGCTTGCTATCTCTTCTCGTGAGATATTTTCATCAAAAGTCTGAACTTCCAAATCACCGTACTCATTTGAAACGATTAGTCCTGTGCTAAGGGCAGTTTCGATGTAGGGTTGTCCCCAGTACTCATCTTCTGAGCGATTTCGCAGATCATAACCTTGAGAATTGACAATTATGGCAATAAACTCAATTCTTTTAATGGTGTCATTCGGTTTGAATGAACCATCTGGATAACCGGAAACAGCATTATAAGTTGAAATCACTTCGATATAAGATTTTGCCCAGTGGTTCTCAAGATCGCTAAAATTTGTAGCAAAAGAAGGTGCTGAAACGGTTATAGTCGATACCGCAATTACCACGAATGCCAAAATCAAATTGAATATTTTCTTTATAAACTTATGTGTCATTGAATGAGCTCCTTTCAAATAGTTTCATACATAATTATATCTTATCAGTCTTGCAATTGTATTACATGGAAATGACTATAAAGATACAAGTTGAATACGTTGACTTTAAAAATGGACATGAAGAAGCCTATTGAAATGTTTTTTTTCAATAGGCTTATGCTTTAACTGGATATTGGTGTTATTTGTAATTTTCTACATCTATGATCTAGTTTGTTGCAGTACATATTTTGATCTGCAATCTCAATCAATTCTTCAATATCACTACAATTCTCGGTAAATTGAGCAAACCCCATACTAATACTCAATGGAATGTAAAATTGTCTAAAAATGAACGGTTTTTGAATTGTATGTTCAATGCGCTCCATTAGGTTTTTCGCTTCATCGATATTATTAATCTTATAAACCAAAATCGCAAATTCATCTCCACCAAGTCTTGCCAAAGTATCAATTTCTCTTATAACCTTTTGAATTCGTATGGAAATCTCTTTTAAAACGGAATCGCCTGCGCGGTGGCCAAGAGTATCATTTACACATTTCAAGAAATCGACATCAATCGAAATAACACCAAAATTATCCGATAATCTTTGAGCTTGAGAAAACCTCTGTCTTAGTCGATCATAAAAAAGTGAACGATTGGCAACGCCAGTGAGTGTATCATATGTCGCACGATAGAACAATTCATCGGATTCATATTTAGCAGCATTAAACATTGAAGAGGCGATGACACATGACATTAACTCCAGTAGGTTTAGTGTATTTTGATCAAACACATTAGTTTCAGATGCAATAACTTTAAGGACACCAACTGGTGAATTATTGTGAATCAAAGGCACAATTGCCATGGATCTCAACCCAACTTTTTTACAAGCCTCTAAATCTACACGATCATCATTTTCGGAGTCATAACAAATAAAAGGTGTGCCCAATTTGAAAGTAAGCCCTGATAAACTCGAATCGATATTTACTCGGAGACCTATTTGTTTGTCAGCAACACCAGAAGTCGCCCTATATACCATTTCATCATCTTCTGCAAGTTCAATTACTGCTCCATTCGCTTTTGTGATCATTTGAGTACGTTCTGCCACTAGAAACATTACACCTTCCAAATCAAGACCTTGTTGGACAATTTCGGTGAGTATACTAATAACCTCCAGAAGTTGATCTGTATCAAAAAGCGCTGTTTTATTTAAATCATTCATATATGCCCCCAAAATATTAAACAATTAAGTTGCATCGCTTTTATTTAGAAATCTTATATAATTAGTACCCACATTAACACTGAATAATGCAGAAGTTGTACAGATTATCAAGAGGCATGGGATAAAATAAAGGTCAACTATGATCACATTCCGATTTCACTGTTTGAAACCTCTTGAGCTGACTTAGGGAATTGAGTTGCTCTCATGAATTGTTGATCTTTCTGAAGACGGTGCAACAAACGGTAAGGATTTACTTAATGTTACTGATAAATACGTTGCGGTGTTTTGCGCTTCTAGAATCCAATAGATCTGGAAAAACTACAATGAACAGCACAATAAATCCCTTCCGACTTATAGAATTATAAGTCGAAAGGGATTTGTTTGTGATTAATGTGAACTATTTTTGATCAATAGTTACTTTCACAGTATTATTGTCACTGTATAAAAGATTGAAAAGCGACGCGGGAACATAAGTGGTACTATCGATGAGCATTGGTGATGCCCCAAGTTTGAAATTTTGAGTAAGTCCTAAAGCAGTGCTGCTAGATTTGTAATAGTTGTCAGTACCGATGTGGAGAGTAGTCATAACAGATCCATCATCAAGGTCGATACTTTGTTGTTCACCATTCCATGTAACACTAAATCCAAGGCCTTCAGCTACAGCTCTTAAAGGAAGCATGAGTTGAGCATTTTCGCTGATCAGCTTATGACCGCCGAGTTGAATTGCTTTATCTCTAATGGCAACTTTTGCCATATCCACACCTGCCATAGGGGTGTAAACAGCTCTGACGCCCAGCCCTTCTTCTTGACCAATTAGAACAGCTTTTGTTGCTCCAGTTTGACCAGGATAACTCAAAGCAACAATCTCGTACCAAATGAAGAGTTGTGTCCCAACAGTGATGTCATCAAGGGTCACTATTTGTTTCGTCTTGAACGGAGTTAATGGTTGATCTTCAATGAATGTTACGATAAGATCCCCTTCTTTATTGAGAGCACGGACTTCACCGTCATTTCTTGAAATGATTTCCTTTATGGTAAATAGTTCCGCATGATTTTTATCCTTTTCCACTTGAGTTACAATTGCAACCGCGTGGGACTGTGGGGGCAAGCTTCTTGTCATTGCCGCACTGTAATAGACAAAAATAACATCATCAACAATCAAGTCATCCAAGGTTGCAGGAAGTCCTGTCTTTGAATCGATGATTAGGGTTTCATCAGATATATTCAGTGCAACTTCCATCTCATTAACAATGACTAAAAGCTGATTGTTATTCAAAGGAGCTTTTACGATAGCCATACCTTTGAGTGGATGGGCAACTGTAAAGGCGTCGTTTGAATCTGCGAAAGCGGATATTGATGTGGCAACTGAGGCCATTAATAGGGCTAAACAGAGAGCAAAAGCGAAGATCCGATTCTTTTTTTGAAATTTCATAAAGTTTCCTCCAATTTAATTGTAATATAATAGATTAGACGCTGATCCAGTACAGAAAGTTCCATTTTAAATTAGTCGTGTTATAATAATAAGAAAAGAGGTTTGTTGAAATGAAAAATTCTATTAAGGATAACCAAGTGATTATCAGGTTCAAAGCCTTATTTTTTGACTGGCTTTTTATTTGTGCTTATTTGTTGCTTTTATTCTTGATTGCGTCTGTTTTCTATTTCGTCCTATTTAGTGGCATTCCGAAATTTACAAACTTTCAGTCGCAATTCATTGCAACTATATCATCAGTAGTTCCAATCATAACAATTTTTTCAGTTATGGAAGGAAAGAAAAATTTTGCTACTATAGGCAAAAGAATGGCGAATCTAAAAGTTCAATTTAAAGATCAATCTATGAGAAGGAGCATCATCAGAAATACAATCAAGTTTCTACCATGGCAATTTGGACACATGAGTACGATTAATGGCATATACAATGGATTCGAAACCTTTTATTCGATGTTGTTTTTTACTTTATCGATGATGATATCATTTATTCTTGTTCTGATGGTCCTAGTAAGAAAAGACAAAAGACATCTGGCTGACTTCATAGCCGGGAGCAGAGTTGTTCATAACGGAGGAGTACAAAATGCAAGAGCATTCTAAGGATGAAATATCAAGAGCACTTCAAGTTGTCATATCAACTATCAACAATTGTGAGAATATAATGCCTAAATTTGCTGAGAGAACTTCGCAACACACGCTACTTAAGAATAGAATCAAAGCGATGTATATTTCAAAAGCACTGATTGGCAATGAGGATGAGATCTGTAAATATACAAAAGATGATTTCATTGAAGCACTAAACCCTGTAAAATCTATAATTAGCAAGTGTGAAAAAGCGCAAATAAAGTTCGATTCTGGAACACCCCAGCACACTCGATTTAAAACTTTGATTGACGCTATGTATATATCCAAACAATTAATAACAGTTCACATAACCGAGAATGAATCCATTTAATTGTTGCAAGGTGCTTTTCGTGGGTAAGATTTGAGTATGTGTTAACTCACCAACATTATTAGGGAGATGAAAAATTTGATTACTAAATTAATATTTTTATTTATATTGATAGCTGTAAACGCATTTTTCGCTGCATCGGAAATTGCACTGATTTCATTAAACGACAACAAGATGAAGCTGATGGCTGAAAATGGTGATAAAAAAGCACTGCAATTAATGAAGTTGTTAGGCGAACCTGGTAGATTCCTGGCGACCATTCAAATTGGAATTACATTGGCGGGATTTTTGGCCAGTGCATTTGCTGCCGAATCTTTTGCAGACCCTATTGTAGCAAGTCTTATGGGACTCAATCTCCCTTTTTCAGAATCTATATTAAGAATTACAACTGTTGTGGTGATTACAGTAATTTTGGCTTACTTTACACTTGTTCTCGGTGAGCTTGTCCCCAAACGTGTAGCGATGAAGAAATCTGAAGGCATTGCATTTTTTGTTGTGACGCCACTGACCCTATTATCAAAAGTGACAAGTCCTTTCGTCAAGTTATTAACCGTTTCAACAAATTTTTTCGTGAGATTGTTTGGTATTGACCCAAATTCCACCGATGAAGCAGTGACAGAAGAGGAAATAAGAATGATGGTGGATGTGGGCCAAGAAAAGGGAACAATAAATGAGCGCGAGAAAATAATGATCAACAATATCTTCGAGTTCAATGATAAGATGGCCGGTGATGTCATGACCCATAGAATGGAACTCGTAGGAATTCCATATAAAATCGATTGGAAAACACTTCTTGATTTCATAAAAGATGGGCGGTACTCCAGATATCCAGTTTATGATGAAAGTGTTGATAACATCATTGGAATATTACATGTTAAGGATCTGCTCAAGTTGATTTCTGAGGACAAAATTGATGAGTTCAGGTTAGGTTTATTGATCAGAAAGCCAATTTATGTGCCTAAGAAGGAAAAAATCGATAAATTATTCGTGGATTTACAAGCAGCCAAAACCCATATAGCCGTTGTACTGGATGAATATGGTGGAACAGCCGGGATTGTTACATTAGAAGATCTTGTAGAGGAGATCGTCGGTGATATCTTTGATGAGTATGACAAGGATGAGGATAAGGAAATCAAGCAAATTGATGAGATGACCTATGAGGCAAGTGGAATGATAAGTCTATATGAATTAGAAGGACATCTCGATGCTGAGCTGCCAGTCCATGAGTATGATACACTAAATGGTTTTTTAGTCAGCTTGTTTGGATCAATTCCTCCAAAAGACAGAACAAGTGAACTGGAGTACAAAGGTTTACATTTCCAGGTTGTAGAAGTGACAGATAAACGTATTGTGAAAGTGATTATTAATGTTCGTGAGTAAATCAAGATGACGGGGGGAGACAACAGATGCAAAACTTTGAAAAACTTGGAGTATTTTATTTGGGTAAAGAATATGACGTGGACAGCAAAGCGGTGAAAGAAGATCTCGTGCTATTAAAATCAAAGGATTTAACCACACATGCTGTAATCATCGGTATGACAGGAAGCGGAAAAACTGGTCTTGGAATTGGAATCATTGAAGAAGCTATGATTGATAATATCCCCGTTATTGCTATAGATCCGAAAGGAGATATGGGGAACCTGGCTTTGACTTTTCCGAAGCTCAGTGGAGAAGATTTCCGTCCATGGATCAATCTTCAAGAAGCCTCAAACAAAGGACTTTCAGCTGATGAGTATGCTGCTGCACAAGCGGATTTATGGAGAAAAGGGCTTTCAGATTGGGGGCAAGATGGTAGTAGAATTGAGAAACTTCGCAATGAAGCGGATGTTAAAATTTATACTCCTGGAGGCTCGGCAGGTATTGGTGTGTCGGTACTCAAATCATTTAATGCGCCTACACAAGCAATAATAGACGATAAAGAATCATACAGAGATCGAATCAGTGTGACGACCATCAGTCTACTCTCATTAATAGGTATAGAGGCAGATCCTTTCACCAGTAGAGAGTATATTTTAATATCCAATATTCTCGAATACAATTGGAACTCGGGGAAAAACCTCGGATTACCAGATTTGATCAATGCTATTCAAAAGCCACCAATGGACAAGGTTGGTGTCATGGAC
>JAIOSU010000024.1 GCA_021107455.1 Clostridiales bacterium
CACATCATAAGCAACATCAAGATCAGTTAATGCTACTGGCATATCGAAAACAGCCAGTTCTGGTATAAAGCTCACCATTGGTGCAGTAGTCAAAGTTGTCATAGCCAAGCTTCCTGCTTGTGTAGACTCGATCAATTCACGGTCTCCACCTAACTGAGCATTCGGATAAACGTCAACTTTTATTGAACCACCAGACTTCGCTTCGATAAGTTCTTTTGCTTTAAAAGCAGTGACAGCACCAGGACTGGTCTCACTAGCACTCATTGCAATTTGTAAAGTGATAGGTTCAACAGGTGCACTTGCTTCAGTTTGTGGAGTTTCTGTTTCAGTTGCTTGAGGCGTTTCATTGTTGTTTTCCGGTTCGGTGCTGCATGCAACCATGCTAAATGACAGTACAAATACAAGTAATAAACTCAGCAATCTTTTCATAATAAATATCCCCCTTAGTTTTATTGTGATCTACAGTAATATCAAACTCACTGCAGGTACAAACGTGATAATAAACAATGCAATTGCAAAGAATACAATAAATGGTATTGCTTTTTTACCTAATTCCATAACAGGCGTATCAACCATAGGAGCCGCTACAAATAAATTCACCCCAAATGGTGGTGTAACCATTCCAATAGCCAAGTTCACTGTCATTATGATACCAAAGTGAATTGGGTTGATTCCAACAGCTGAAACAGCTGGCAAAAGAATTGGAGCTAGAATTACTATTGCAGGTCCAACATCAAGGAACATACCTAAAATGAAGAACACCACATTAATCGCAAGTAATAATGTTATTGCAGAGGAGAATGTTCCAGTTAAAAATTCTCCGATCATCATCGGTGCTCGTAACAATGTCAAAACTCTTCCAAATACTGTAGCTAATGCAATAAGAAGAATAAGCGGTCCGTATGAGCTCACCGTTTCAACAAGTATCTTAAAAATATCTTGGAATCTGATGGTCTTATATATGAACAAACAAACAATTAATGCATAAAACACTGAAACACATGCTGCTTCTGTTGGTGTTACAATTCCACTGTAAATCCCACCTAATATGATGATTGGTGATAAAAGTGCCCAGAAACTTTCTTTGAGAACTCTAAAAAAGCCTTTCGATCTCAGTTCATTCAGATTTCGATCAATTTTTTCTCTGTCCTCACCATTGATTTTACAATAGATATAGGCATATAACATAAGAGCAAATGCGATAAGAATGCCTGGTAATATACCTGCCGTGAAAAGTGCTCCAACCGACGTACCGGTAGTCAATCCATACATGATAAGTGGAATACTCGGTGGAATTATTACCCCCAAACTGCCAGCGGTTGCAACCATGGCAGCACTAAAAACTTTATCATATCCAAGTGAAATCAAAATCGGTATTGTCATGCCACCAACAGCTGCTGTTGTCGCAATGCCAGAACCTGAAATTGCACCATAAAATAAACTTGTAATAATAACTGCTATTGGAATGCCAGCAGTTCTCTTTCCTACAAGATATGCAAAAACATCAAACAATCTTTTTGAGATTCCACCTTTTGCCATGAGTGCTCCAGACAAAATAAATAGTGGTATCGCCAAGATCGGGGTACTATCTGAACCAGTTACTATACCTCTTATGACATATTGAATATCAGCAGCAAAACTTGGATCTACAATGGAAGGTAAAATGGACACCAAGCCTAGTACAATTGCAATTGGTATTCCTAATATCAATCCCGCTAAGAATATGAGCATAATTGGACCGATCATTCGGACACCTCCGTAAGATTAGACTTTTCTTTGAATAGTTTCATGATGGATATAATAACGGACTGGATGCTCCTAAAAACACCAAGAGAAAATCCGACAATGGTAGCAGCATAGACATAATACATTGGCAGCTCCATCGCAGGACTTGTCTGTCCACTTTGTATCAACCTATCGATGACTTCTTTAGAATTAACTAATAATATTGCTAGGAAGGCTAATACAATTATATCGACGAAAATATTCAATATTTTTTGAATCACGTTAGGCATTAAAGAAGTTACAGCATCAATTTTTAGCATAGAGCCCTTTTTTATCGAATAGCTGATACTTAAAAAAACTGACCAAACAAAACAATACCTGGTAAATTCTTCTGCCCATGATAGCGACGCTTTAAAAACATATCTCATGATAATTTGAAGCATCATCACACAAGCAATCATTACTAACAAGTACACCAGAAGATACTCTTCAAGATGTTTATCAATCCATTTTAGAAATTTCATTCGTTCCCCCGATTGATCAAATTTAGGTTGATTCCAGAAATCAACCTAAATTGATATTCTAATTATTTCGTACTGACATGTTTGGACTTTTGAACTTCACCATCTTTCAACACGCCTTCAATAACATTTTCTTTTGGTGTATATATGTCATTGATATTCCATATTCCATCTGTAGGAACCGGAATATTTTCCATTGGAACATCAATCAAATAAGGCTCATTTGATTCCAATGCTTCCTTAAATATCTTCGCAAACTCATCGGCTGATGTCACTTTTTTACTTTTAATACCATATCCTTTAGCTATGATCGACCACTCTGGGTTATATGACGAACCATCTGGTTTCTTGAATAAAGTACCAAATGAATGATCATAATGAGCAGCTTCTAGTCCAGCAATCGTTCCAAATGCGCCATTATTCATAACCACCCAAATTACTGGAATATTTTGTTCTACAGCTGTAGCAATAACTGATGGATTGGTTCCAAAACCACCATCGCCAACTAAAGTTATGACCTTCTTTTCTGGTGCGGCAAGTTTTGCTCCCAAAATAGCAGCTGGTCCAAAGCCCATTGTTGCCAGTCCACCAGGATGAAGAATAGTATTAGGTTGAGTAATTTCAAATTGTTGGCCGACGCCATTTTTGTTCCAACCTACGTCTGTAACAATGATTCCATCTTCTGGAAAATGTGCTCTGACATCTCGAAGAATTCTCTGTGGCGACATTGGGAATCTATTATCATTTGAAATTTCAACGTTACTAGCTTTGAATGCGTTTTTCTGGTTCTTTATTGTTTCTTTCAAAGCGTCACGAATGATGCCCTCTGGACAAATCTCTTTCACTGCCTTTAAAATTGCTTTTAACGCTTTTTTGGGATTTGCTACTGCACCTATGACCACAGGGTAATTCCGTCCAATTTCGCTAGGTTCCAAATCAATTTGAATGAATTTAGATCGATCTGCATTAAAGGTGACTCCTTTATACCAAGAGCTACTGTCTGCTTCTGCAAATCTTGTACCTATACCAAATATCAAATCTGCATTTGATGTGATCTGATTCACATAATCTAATCCCCAAAATCCGGTCATTCCAACGAGTAATGGATGGTTATCCGGTAGTGCGCCTTGTCCCATCAATGTTCTCGTCACAGGAATATCAAGATATTCAACTAAATCAATAAGTTCTTGTGAAGCCTCAGTGTATATGATTTGACCACCAATATGAATCACTGGGTTTTCTGCTTTGATTAACATTTTTGCAATTTCCATAGCAGTTTCTTCATCCAATGAAGGGCTAATTGTATGATGGGCATCTACAAAAGTTCTATTGAAATATGACTCGTCAATTTCTCTTGAAAACATGTCCATAGGAACGGAGATCAATACAGCTCCAGGTCTACCTGACTCGGCAAGTCTAAATGCCTTATCCAATATTTCTGGAAATAATTCTGGTTTATCCACTCTATACGCTCTTTTTACGATTGGTTTATATATCTCATACTGAGAACCGTCACAATGAAGATTGACTTCTTGGTGTGGGTGTTTTCCATAATAGTAACTTGGAACATCACCTGCAATAACAACCATCGGAACAGAATCCAACGCAGCATTGGCAACTCCAGTGAGTGCATTGGTCAAACCTGGTCCCAAATGACAAAGTACCACACTTGCTTTTTTAGTTATTCTAGCATAGCCATCTGCAGCGTGTGCTGCTATTTGTTCATGACGAACCGATACATAATGTAATTTTGAATCTTTTAGAGCATCGAGCATAGCAATTACAGTGTGACCACATAGTCCAAAAACATGTTTGACACCTCTTCGCTCCAAATAGTCCACTAGTTGACTTGAAACTAACTTATTCATTTTTCCTCCAAATGTCATTTGACTTGAAACTAAACTTCCAACTCTGGATTATAAAACTCACCAAACAATTCTTCAAGCGAAGGTCTGTCTTCTGGAATAGGTTTGGAAACCCAAGTTACATTCATATAATGCTTTAAGTTTACGTTTTCTGAGATAATATTACCACCCCAAGTTCCACATCCTAAACTAGAAGTCATCGGCATACCATTTGTGAAAGAGCCGGCATTCGCTTTAGATTGTGGTTGCCTAACCATTATTCTACTGACAGGTGCTGCCAATGCCAATTGGTGTATATGATCATCATTAAAGGAATAAATACCACATGAATGTCCTTTGCCCATAGTGTCAAATATGCCTTTCATCATATTGAGAGCTTGATCAAAACCTTTATACTTGTAAATCGCAAACAATGTTGTCAACTTTTCATAAGAGAAGAAATGACCTTTACCAATTTGATCACCTTTGACAAAAATAAATTTTCGATCATCCGGTATAATAAATCCAGCTGTTTTTGCAAGTTGTTGAGGTGAAATGGCGACAGTATCGGGAAGTCGATGACCTTCTTCATCCCAAATCACTTTCTTTAGCATTTTTTTCTCTTCATCATTAGCGAGATAGCCCCCTATAGAGATGAACTCTTCAATTAAATTATCATAGATTTTTTCATCCACAATGAGATTTCCGTCTGCAGAACATCCTGAACCAAAATCAGAGGTCTTACTAAGCATTGTATTCATTGCCGCTTCTTTGATGTTTGCAGTCTCATCAATTACCATCGTTGAATTGCCTACTCCAACACCGTATGCAGGAGTCCCAGAACTGTAAGCTGCTTTTACTAGTGCTTGTCCACCTGTTGCGAGAACCAAATCTGCCTCTTTCATCAAAGTTTGAGTCATAGCAAGGTTGACATTTTGTAAACATTGTAAGATATCTTCAGGTGCACCTTCTCTTCTTAATGCTTCTCTCATAATCTCAACAGTTTTAAATGTAGTGTTTTTAGCTCTTGGATGTGGTGAGAATATAATGACGTCTCTTGCTTTAATTGCATAAAGCGCTGATCCTGGTGGCGTTAGTTCGGGATTCGTTGTAGGAACAACAGAAGCAATTATTCCTACTGGCTTGGCATATTTCACAATCCCTTTCTTTTCATCCTCTTCAATAATGCCCACACTTTTTTGTCTTAATATGTCTCTGAGAATTCCATGTACTTTAAACCTTTTGGCAGATCTGCCATTTCTATCACCAAGTCCACTTTCCTCAACACCCATTACTGCAAGTTCTGTAAATACTTTTTTGTTGGATACTGCTGCTGCCACTGCTCTACAGAGATGATCAACTCGTTCTTGATCATATGATTCGATGATTTTAAGTGCTTTTTTTGCACGTTCTAGCGCTTGATCCAATTCTTCACGTTGTACTTGAGTTAATTCTTTTGACATTATTCCCTCCGTATTCCACTCTGCGGAATATATTTCGCTCTGTGGTTAGTTCT
>JAIOSU010000072.1 GCA_021107455.1 Clostridiales bacterium
GTACAATATCAACTCAAAACCGATCAATCCTGTAGCCAGAAAGTATCCGCGGGATTATATCGAGACGGGCATCACTTCCATCGACGTGCTCAGCACATTGATTCGGGGGCAGAAACTCCCGATTTTCTCCGGCAACGGCCTGCCACATAAGGAACTCGCGGCACAAATCGTCAGCCAGGCCAAAATCGCCTCGGATCTGAACGAGAAATTTGCGATATGTTTCGTGGCAATCGGCGTCACGCGGGATGATGGCGCGTACTTTATAGAGAAATTTGAGGAAAGCGGCACCATAAAAAACGTGGTCATGTTCATGAACTATGCCGACGATCCAGTGACTGAGCGGCTCAGCATTCCCAAATGTGCTCTTACAGCGGCGGAATTCCTGGCATTCGAGGAAGATATGAACATTCTCGTGGTCATGACGGATATGACGAATTATTGCGAAGCCCTGAGGGAGATTTCCTCCGCCAAAGAGGAAGTACCTAGCAGAAAAGGCTATCCGGGCTACCTTTATTCGGATCTCGCATTTCTTTATGAAAGGGCCGGGATGCTCAAAGACAGGAACGGTTCCATCACGTTTATCCCTATCCTGACCATGCCCAACGACGACATCACGCATCCGATTCCGGATTTGACCGGCTATATCACCGAGGGACAAATCGTCCTGTCGAGGGATTTGGCCAATAAGAACGTCAACCCGCCCATCAACATCATGCCATCGCTTTCAAGGCTTATGAAAGACGGCATCGGAGAAGGGTACACGAGGGCCGACCACCCGGATCTCGCCAACCAACTGTTCTCATCATTCTCAAAAGTTCTGGAAGTCCGTTCGCTTGCACAAATCGTGGGAGAATCGGACCTTTCGGAGATCGACCAGAAATACATGGAATACGGCAAAAGGTTCGAGGCGGAGTTCGTCAATCAGGGATTCAATGAACGCCGGGACATCAGCGAGAGCCTCGAAATAGGCTGGAAGGTCCTGTCCGTCCTGCCACCTGAAGCACTCGACAGACTCGATGAGAAGACCATAGCGAAGTATTACAGGAGATGAGCCCATGGAAAATCTTACACCGACCAAAGCCAATCTCATAAAATCAAAATCCATGCTCACGTTCACGAAACAAGGGTATCAGCTGCTCGACAAGAAACGCAGCGTGCTCATCAGGGAAATGATGGATATGATAGGCGAGGTTGAAAAGCTCCAACAGCAGATCGATGATATCTTTGTTGAGGTCTATGACGCGCTGAACCATGCCCTCGTGACCATGGGGGAAAGCACTGTTATGGAAATTGCCCTGTCTATTCCCCAGGACGAACAACTGACCATTCTTAATAAAAGCATCATGAACGTGGAGATTCCGACTATCAAATACGTGGAACAACCTCTTGGTCCCTATTATGGTTTTTATCGGACCAACTCGGCCATCGATATGATTGTCGTGAAGATGAACGAAGTCCAGCGGATCCTGTATCATCTCGCAGAAGTGGAGAACACCGTCTTCAGGCTGGCTGTGGAGATCAAAAAGACGAGTAAGCGCGCCAATGCCCTGGATAAAATCCAGATTCCCAAATATGAGGAACTCACCAAATGGATCGAGGATTCACTGGAAGAAAAGGAGCGTGAGGACTTTTTCAGGCTCAAGCGACTCAAAGGTAAGAAATTTTGACCACTTTGTGTCTCCGATAGGTTATAATGATAATGAGTGGCAACATTCAATACAAATAGTTGGAGACTTACTATGGATGGGTTCAAGGTGTTCAAACAATCGATTAAAGAGACGGTAAACAAGGCGGGTACCTTTAAAACACTGATCCAAGATGAGGATTTTGAAATTTTCGAGTCCCATGTTCACTCTGGAAGGTCAATTATCTGTCAACCGTACGAGTGTGTGGACGCGTTGAATGTCGCTTTTGTGGTCAGTGGCAGACTTTATCATACCAATACAGGCAAATACATTTTGCCGGGGGAAAGGTTCACCTTTAAGAACTTGACTGAGACGCATCATATGAGCGTCATTGAGGATACGGTGTTATTTATGATTCGAAGAAAAGGACTGGTGGAAGAACAAATGGTGATGATCGAAAGTGTATCGAATCTTCTTCATAAGATTCAGCAGAAGGACCAATACACTGAAGACCATTGCAACAGAACGGGCAATCTGGCAGTGGAAATCGCTGTGCACATGCAGTTGCCTGAAGAAACAATCGAAAATGTACTCTATACCGGAAAGTTTCACGATGTCGGCAAGAGCGACATATCCGCCCACATCTTGAACAAACAAGGCAGACTTACTGTGGATGAATTCGACAATATCAAAAAGCATCCACAATCAGGACACAATATAGTGATGAAAGAAATGGACAATGAGCATTATGCGAAAATCGTCCTCGAACATCATGAAAAACTTGACGGCAGTGGTTATCCCAAAGGACTCAAAGGGGACGACATCTGTATCGAAGCGAAAGTGATACTTGTCGCAGATAGCTTTGACGCCATGACATCGGACAGACCTTATCATGAGGCAAGATCTGCTGAGGAAGCCATAGAGGAACTCAGAAGTTATGCAGGCATCTGGTATGAGTCAGACATCGTTGAAGCCTTGGCTGAAACGATCCAAAGAAGAAAAGAATTTGAAAAATAATCATAAAGTAGAAGGATACGATCATGCTTTTTAACTCGTTCAGCTTTTTGCTGTTTTTCCCAATAGTGACACTCATCTATTTTCTCGTTCCCCATAAAATCAGGTACCTTTGGCTTTTAGGAGCGAGTTATTTCTTTTATATGAGCTGGAATCCCAAATACGCGCTGCTGATTGCGACATCTACTGTGATCACATACCTTAGCGGTCTACTCATCGACTCAACGAAAAGTCGTTTCAAGCGAAAGCTTTGGGTAGGCCTAAGTTTTGCGTCCAATTTGGCGATTCTCTTCTTTTTCAAATACTTTGATTTTGCTGTGGGTAATCTTGGCAGGGTCATGGCAAGTATGGGCATCGAGTTCATGCAACCGACATTTGATGTGATCCTCCCCGTCGGCATCTCGTTTTATACCTTCCAGGCACTCAGCTACACAATGGACGTGTATAGGCGGGAAATCTTTGTTGAAAAGAATATTGCGAAGTATGCTCTGTTCGTATCGTTCTTCCCACAGCTCGTGGCAGGACCGATTGAACGTTCCAAAAATCTGCTCGTGCAGATTGAGGCGAGACATTATTTCGATTATGATAGAGTCAAATCGGGCCTTTTGATCATGTTGTGGGGGCTTTTTTTGAAGCTCGTAATCGCTGACCGTGTGGCTATACTGGTCAACCAGGTTTACGGTGATTATGCCCAGTACGCCGGACTTCAACTTGTGATTGCAACGCTTCTCTTTGGCATCCAAATCTACTGCGACTTCGGTTCTTATTCCTATATCGCCATCGGCTCCGCCCAGGTCATGGGCTTCACCCTGATGGAAAACTTCAAGCAGCCTTACTTCGCCAGAAGCATCACAGAGTTTTGCCAAAGGTGGCACATCTCCCTCAGCACATGGTTCAGGGATTACCTTTACATTCCTCTCGGGGGGAACCGCAAAGGCAAGTTCAGAAAATATATCAACATCATGATTGTTTTTATAGTGAGTGGATTATGGCACGGTGCCAGCTGGAATTTTGTGATCTGGGGCGCACTTCACGGTATTTTCCAGGTCATCGGACTCATCACGAGTCCCTTCAAAGCGAAAGTGGCGGATCGTCTAGGTGTGGACCGCATAAATTTCAGTTACCAGCTCGGACAAGGCATCATCACCTTTATTTTGGTGAATTTCGCATGGATCTTCTTCAGAGCTCCGAACTTCACGGCGGCCCGAGGCATCATAGACAGGATTTTACTTGAGTGGAACCCGTGGATATTCAGTGACGGTTCGCTCTATGAACTCGGTCTTTCCAGAGCGAATCTGACCGTAGCTATGATCGGAATTTTCATAATGATCGGAACGAGCATCGCCAAGAGAAAAGGTTTCGAAATCCGGGCAACACTTGCACGGCAAGGCCTGCTATTTAGGTGGAGCGTTTACTTTGCCCTCATCTTTACGATCATCATCTTCGGAATCTATGGTCCGGGTTACAGCGAAAGCCAATTTTTATATTTCCAGTTTTAATTACTATTTGAAGAGGATATAGCATGCTGATATTTAAAAGAACTTTACGTGTCATCATTTTCATAATATGCTTTGTGTTGATATTTTCAGGTGTGAGCAACATCCTGGAACGAAAGAGCCTCGAAGGCGCATGGAACATGACGCTGAAGGTCGGAGGTTTCTACAATGAGCCCGTCGACTCTCTGGACGTCATGTTTTTCGGGTCGAGCCATATGTATTGCTCCATCGATCCTCGCATGCTCGAGGAGCAGACCGGTCTAAAATCCTATGTCTTTGCTACGCAACAACAACCCCTTTGGATCAGCTATCACTATCTGAAAGAGGCGCTGAAAACACAAAGTCCTGAAACTGTGGTGCTGGAAGTGCACATGGTGGTTCAGGAAGAGGACTACGCCGACGAGGGCACACTTCACTCAGCAGTCAACCCGATCAAACTCTCCAGAAACAAAGTGGAAATGGTTTACGCTGCGGTGCCTCACGGCGAACGCAGAAATTATATATTGGACATCTTCAAATACCACGACCGATGGGAAGAATTGACTCGCGATGATTACACGCTGGAGCATTTTGAAGCGCTCGATCCCCTCCGTGGTTTTGTTCAGCTCGAGACCGTGACTGTGATTGAATCGCGCGATGAGCTGGAAGCTGTTGTGGATGTGTCTGAACCCCTCGACAAATCCATGGAATACCTGGAGAAGTTCGTTGAACTCTCCCGTGAGGAAGGTTTTGAACTCATCCTGATCAAGGCGCCATCCAACGCCACAGTAGACGAGAAAAAACTCTACAACGCGGTGGAGGCCTTTGCACTGGACGAAGGCATCACTTTTGAGGACTTCAACATGCACTTTGATCAGCTCGGCCTCGACCTCGCAACGGATTTCTATGACAGAAGACATCTCAATGTCAACGGGGTCGCCAAATTTGTTCCATACTTCGGTGCGTTTTTGATGGAAGAAATGAGTGAATGATAAGAACCGCCATTTTCGTACCAGGTACGCAAATGGCGGTTCTTCTTCAAATACTGGTATTTATTTGGTGAACACAACGTCACACGTGATCACACCGTTTTCTTCAACAATATTTTCAATGATGATACCTGTTTCGTTTTTGCCTTTTGTCCAACTGTATAGTGAAGTTGTATTGATTTTTTCATTTGCTTTACTAAGCAATTTAGTCGTATTATTGATTCCAGGGAAGAGATCGCCTGAGTCGCCATCGTTGATATATTTTTCCAAGTCGTAATTGCCATCAGCTTGAATCAAACTGACTGCATAGTGATGCTCACCAGTCGCTGCATCCTTGAAGCGAGCAATTCCAGTATGGTTGTTATCCCAGTTAGCAGCTTCATTTGGTCGACCGAAATTTCTGTACAAAATATCATTGACGACATGATAAATGGCCAATCCATGCGTCTTTTCACCATCTTCAGTAGTGAGAAGACCCATGTCGAATCCACCTTGCTGTCTGTTCTCGAGTAAAAAGTATTCTCTGCCAAATGAATCGGGCACGTAAATCTTAAACACATCTTTTGTAGAATTTGATGGTCTTAGTGTTATCGTTTGTCGAACACCTTCTGTCTTTGAAATGACCTGAGGATCAAGAAAACCTAAGTACATTTTTGACCAGGCATCGAGATGGACTGGTGTGTTTCCAGAATAAAATCCAGATGGGATACTTCTACCGTATGAGCCCCCAGCCATTAAAGTATACATACCAAGCCCTTCGGAGTCATAACCATAGTCATAAAAGTCAGGTAATCCGAGTACGTGTCCAAACTCATGGGCATAAACACCAGGATAAGCCGGTGATGGTTCACTGCCAGTGTAGTTCGTACCCAATCTTTCCTCATCATACAAATTGATCAGATATCCCGAAATATCTTTACCAACTTCAGGGCAAATATTGTATGTGTTGACTGCTACACCGTCAAAAGTTGGATACTTAAGATCTTTTTCGTTCATAAAAGTACCATTTTGATAATAATACCCAAAATATTTTGCGCTCATGACATCCCATTGATGCGACCAAATGATGTTCGGGTCAGTGCTATACTCTGCTCCAGTCCCTCTGTGAATAATAAAAATATTTGGTACAATTTTCTCTACTGGCAAATAGTTGCCTTCACTATCTTTGGTTTCAAGTGTATAAGGAGTGCCATCTTCTTCGTAATACCATAATTCATTTGGATCCATGTCAATGGCGTATTCACTGAAATCAATATTTGCATCAGCTTTGGTAAGTGCATCGTAGACTAATTGTCCTATATGAGCATCACCATTTTCATTGTAA
>JAIOSU010000093.1 GCA_021107455.1 Clostridiales bacterium
AGTTTCTCCAGCTTAAATGGGAAGTAAATTATTGGAAATCCTTGCATAAAAGAGCAAAAGAACGAGAGGAAAAACTAAAGAAGGAATTACAGGAAAAAGAAGGGAAAATTCGAGATCTAACAAAACGGTTATTTGGTAAATCAAATGAAAAAAGTAATTCCGGCAAGAATGAAGGAAGATCAAAACCATCAAAATCCCTCCGCCCACGAGGTCAACAAGTAGAAAAAAAGCATTTCTTTATGGTCAAGCATCAGGAGTAGTCGAGCCAATCGCCGGCGTTTTAGGTGCACTGGCAGTTGTCACCATGAAACCTATACTGCCTTATGCCCTCGCATTTGCCGCAGGTGCTATGATCTATGTCGTCGTTGAAGAGTTGATTCCGGAAGCGCAAAGAGAAGAAGGTGGCTCAAACACAGATGTTTCGACAATTGGTGCCATGCTCGGTTTCACAGTCATGATGATTCTTGATGTGGCGCTTGGATAAAGCAAATAGAACGGTTACCGCCATTTGCGTACCAGGTACGCAAACGGCGGTTCGACATGGAAGGAGGCGCATTTGATTAGAAAATCAGTATTATTCATAATTCTACTATTAATATTATTCAGTAACTTATCCTACGCTGATGATCTGATTGATGCTGAATCCAATTACGGATTGAGTTTTGAACTGTCGAGCAGTTTTTTTCCTGGAGCTGTCGTTATTGATGGCACTTATATCTATGAGACTGAGGACGATTACATCATAACCGTGTTGTATTCCGGTGGTGAATTGGTCACCACTTACAATGATGGAATTGAAACTGTTGCCACTTCATTTTTTAATCCTCCCTCTGGAGATCGACTAATGATTTTCAATAATTTCAGGCTGGTGTCATCTACAGAAAGTATGATCAGGTACCGAGTAAACAAAGAAGCACTTATGAAATGTGATGGCATTTCAATTTTCTTGTATGACAAAATATTCGGGCATGATGACGATAAAAACATTTCACTTTATTTCAAACTCAACACTATTGATTTTGACAAGGTCCCCACTGTTGATAAAATCGACAATGGTCACATTTTTCATAGCATGAGGGCAGATGCTGAGTTATCATCAGAACCATCAGATTGGGCTCTGAACAAAATTGAGGAACTGAAGATCAATGGAATATTCAGAACCTCAGCATTTGAATCCTTCAAAAGTGGCATCACAAGACTCAGGTTTGTCTACCTCATGGTTGAACTCTATGAGTCTTTAAGTGGAACTGAGATTGTCTTATCTTCAGATCTGTCATTTACTGATACAAATGATATCCATGCACTCAAAGCCGCTCAAATAGGTATCACCTCAGGCATTGGAAACCAAGAATTTGGTCCGGATATCATTTTGACCCGTGAGCAAATGGCGGCATTTGTCGTCAAGACGTTGATGCTTTCAGGTGTCTCACTCGATACAAGCAGTTCGGATTCAGTCCTTTTCAGTGATCATAATCAGATCAGTGATTGGGCAAAGGATTCCATATACATCTCAAAAGTCAATATGCTCATCAATGGTGTTGGAGACAATGAATACGCACCAAAATTATCCGCAACCAATGAGCAATCGCTCGTTTTGATCCACAGCATTCTATCTCGATTTGGAGATCTGAAACATTACAAAGAAATTGATAATGACAGCATCTATGTCAAATCTGGCAGTAACGTCAACAAGATTCCGCTCAGAGAAAATGTCTTGGTAAATAGAACTGTTTTGGGAAATGATCTGTATATAAACTCTATTGAAGATATGAAGCAATTGCTGTCCATTGGCCACGGACAGATCAACGAGTTTGATGAACAATTTGAAAGTGTGATCTATTACGATATGTATAATGTCAGATGGTCTTTACATTCTATTCCGGTCCAAAATGTATTTGATCAATTAGGTATTGAGTACTCGGTTGAATACAATAAGTCATTGGGCATATATATCATTGAGTTCCAAGAAATCAATTAGATCCACATAAAAAAACACGTGAGAGTCTTACAAACAGACTCTCACGTGTTTTTTCTACCAGATTAGCATGCGGTGGTTCAATCATAAACTTACAAAAGAAGGCTTGCTTCCACTGCAAACCAAAATAGTGCATCACGTATGTATTTCCTGTCCACATCGCTTCTGGAATTCCATTCATCACAGCTGATATCATCCCCACCATAGATCATTTGCCCAAAAACGACGTTTCTATATTTTGCAACGGCACTAAAGGATGCACATTCCATTTCAACTACCAAGCAACCTTCATCTTTTCGCTTTACCATTTTATCTCTAGTTTCTCTATAAAAAGAATCCGTTGTCCAAGTTTTGACCAACAAGTAATCGCACCCATGACCTTTTAAAACTGTTTCAATGGCTTTGACGGCTTCTAAGTCCACATCAATTTCTCTTGATGGCTCCACGTAATGATAGGACATCCCTTCATCACGAACAGCACACGTTGGCACCAATATATGCCCAGCCGCTATGTCCTTATTCAAGACACCTCCACTCCCGCATGATATGAATTTTCTTCCTCCCAGTGCAATTACCTCTTCCATCAATCCAGCCCCAAGTGGTGCACCAACACCCGGATGAAAGACCGTCACCTTTTGCTCATTATATTCCAGTTCATAGACGGGGTGTCGCCCGATTTGTGAGTAAAGCTCTTTAATTGGCTTCAGTTTTCCTTGAGCGATTAATCTTTCAATCACTTCACTGTAGAAACACATAACAACATGTTCTGACATTTCAATGGGTTTAATGAATCCTGTTGGTTCAATGATGTTTTCTGATTCTCCATCAAATTCGAGTATAGGATACATTTCACTTTTCATAGTGATCCTCCAAATTTTTCAAATTATAAAATCAATACTCAGTGAATCTTAAGTGGATCCAATCTTTCATGAGGATACTCATCTGAACTTGATTTATAAACTCTCCATTTCTAATACTCTCCTCAAAGCAAATGCCTTCTTGGGTGAAACCAACTTTTTTATACAGATTTAGCGCTTTTTCATTTGTTTCCAATACTCTTAACCAGACTCTATTTAGTCCCTTTTCCAAAAATAGGATTTCAAGAATTCTGTTGATTGCTTCATAACCATATCCTTTGCCACGCATTGAAGGATCAATAACAATACTGAGTTCTCCTCGCCTATTTTTCCACGATATATTGAATACCTCAACTATACCTATGAACTCATTCGTTTCATTAATGATTGCAAAGGAGATACAGCTGCTTCCATGATAGTCTTCAAGCTTGGGGTGGTTAATAACGCCTAACATTTCTTGCACTTTCTTGTCCAGAAACATTATTGAAATTGCATTTATGTGCTCCTCATTTATTGTGCTCAATCTAACTCGATAAGGATGTACACTTGACGAATGAGATTTTAAATATACTTCCGGCTTCAAGAAATCATTATTATCAATCACAATATCACTCATACCTTCAGGATCGTATTGATCCAAATACAATTGTTGAATCGGTATGTACTTGCTCTTATATTTTTCGAGGACCTGATCACCTAAAGTATCAGCATCTCGAATAATTGCCCTTTTTAGAACTTCATTGAATGAAATTCTAATAAACACTCTTAGATCAAAATAATTCACAAGTGGTTCTCTAAATAACAGAACACCTTCGACTAAAACCACGGTATCTTTGTCAACGTAATATTTCTTAATGTTCGTAAACTCATCTGTAGCCAAATCGAGGTGCCTCATGACCTTATTGAGTTCCCCTCCTAATACAATTGGCAACAACACTTCTGATTCAAACTTGTTGACATCAAACGCATTGTTTAAATAGGATTGGATAGGATTCTCTTCTTTATATCTTATTGCAGTTGGATTATGGAAATCATCTATAGAAATCAATTGGCTTCGAAAACCTATTTTATCGAGATATCTTGATAGTTCTTTTGTAAGCGTTGACTTACCTGAAGCATCTACACCATTAATTCCTACAATAATCGGTTTGTCTTTTGTTTTCTTGATAAGAATCTGCTCTACGATATCCCTCAACACACCATTTATTTTACGGACAATGCTTGTCACCTCAGAAAGATTAGTTGCTGTAAAGTCCCACAATTGATTCTCATCAACCGTATCCCCATAGTTGACTCCAAGTGAAATACACCTCGTCAACTCCGCTGCATCAATTGAACTTGCTGAAACACCAACCACAATCGCGCTGCTGGATGATGTCTCATCCAAGCTTTGTTTAATGAGTTGATGCTCCTTTAACCCATCAAATGTTGATTTAACTACTTTAAAATAGTGATCTATATGTAAGTCATGTAATATTTTATGTGTACTTTCATTACTCTGATCTGAAAGTACACACAAAGTACATCCATCATTTTTAAGATTCTCTAACATTTCAGATAAACCATTCATTTCCAAATGGATCACACTCAAGTTCAATATCACTGTCTTAAACTCAAACAAAATTTCACCTCAATTACACACAATTATATTTTCCTTGCAACCAAGCCAATCCATTGATCATCTTCTTGGCATTCCTTGCCAGTCAAATCTCCCCACTGTGAAATCGTTTCAAATCCATTATCACTAATCACTTTCTTTATGGTTTCCAGATCATAGTCTTTAAACCAATTTCTGATGACTTTGACACCGTCTTCTTCGATAATGGTAAACTGATCCACCCAAGTCGACTCATCTGGGTAGTCAAAAGATTGCTCAAGTACAATATGTTCTACTCCACTCCAAAAACCAACTGGAGCAGCATACCAATTTTTCTTAGGACCATCAATGTCCCGAGCAGCTCTGGTGGTTACATCAAATACAAAATGTCCCCCGTCTTTAAGTGCTTTATTGATTAGCGAAAACAATCGATCTCTATTCTCGGGCGAAAAAGTATTCATTTCTCCATAGATCTGCATCACCACATCAAACTCGTTATCAAACTTCATATCAAAAAAATCCATCTGATGATACTCAATTCCCAAACCCAATCTTTCACTTCTTTCTTTTGCATAATGAATGGAATTTTCAGAGCAGTCAATACCAACAACCCTGACGCCTCTTTCATTGATCATCTCACTGTATAATCCTGGTCCACAGCCCAGATCCAAGATCCTCATACCTCTTTTCAAAACCCCCACTTCGAAAAGGTGATTAACCGTTTCGAGGATTGCCTTGGCGTTTCGACTGGCTGCATCACTATTTGGATCAATATGTACGGCAAGCATCTGTTTGGAAATATGAGGATCATTCCAAAACGGTTGGTCAGTATATTCAAATATGTTTGGTCTCTTGCTTGCATTAATTACATCTTTAAACATCGCTTTCATAATATCATCCTTTCAATTTGAACTTGTTCAAATATATTTTACATTTGTGTACAAAAAAATACAATATATTTAAGTTCAAATATGGATGTTAGAATTTCAACGTTCTTAGGATGCTGTTCAATTGTTTTGTTAGGTTATTATAAATTATCTGGTATGGCTCTGTTTCTTTGTACGCTTTCTCTTGATTCTTACGTTCAACTATCCCACTTGAACGATAAACCTAATTTTGAACTTTTAGATAACAACCATTTTTAATTTGTGTGTGCATATGATATACTAATGATATACAATGTATACCCAAAGTATTAAAGGAGGCTTTTATGGCACAAACAAATATTAATATTAGAATGGACGAGGAGCTGAAAAAGAATTTTGAAGAAATCTGCAATAATTTGGGATTAAACATGAGTGTCGCATTCAATGTTTTCGCAAAAGCAGTCGTACGCAAACAAGGAATACCATTTGAGGTTTCTCTAAGGAATGATACTTTTTATAATGACGCAAATATGGAAAGACTAACACAATCATTGGCTAGTTTACGATCAGGAAATATAATCGTTCAAGAATCAGATGAGGATGGTTATGAATAAAGTCTGGACCAAGGAGGCTTGGGAGGATTATTTATATTGGCAAACTCAAGACAAAAAAACATTAAAAAGAATGAATTCAATTATTAAAGATATTGAAAGAAATGGGTACAAAGGGATTGGAAAACCAGAGCCGCTAAAGCGTGAATTGAAAGGCTTTTGGAGTCGTAGAATTGATGATGAGCATAGATTTGTTTATAGAATTTTTGATAGTCAGCTTGAAATACTTCAATGTCGTACTCATTATGGTAAATGAATTTGACTGCACCCCACTTCCCCGAGAAAGATCATTTCATTCAGATCGACATTCATAGGTTCGATTTGATTCGATTCCAGCATCAACCCGATCAGCTGTCCAAATCCTGATTCGATCCTGTCTTTGGCTTCCTTCGCTGCCTGATCACCGAGCCCTACTATGTTCATCACTGCCGGTCCGCCAATCACACTCACTTGAAACGCAATTATTCCATCTTGTCAAATAAAAAACCCCACACATTCATCTAATAAGTAAGACGAACATGTGAGGCATACAATACTCCTAAAACTCCACCACCTGAAGAGAAACAACCTTTTTCCCATCCGACACAGACTGCTTTCCAACTTCCTTGAATCCGAATTTCTCATGAAACACGAGCGACCCCGGATTCGGCGGGTTGATATCAATTTCAGCCGTTACATAAGGAACCCCAATCCTCCTAGCATGTTCAAACACAGCTTCATACAGCTTTCGTCCAAGCCCCTTGCCATGCATCTTCACAGATACAACAACCCTGTCAATATAAAGGAACTTGTCGTAATGCTCTGAAAACCACAGGTAATTGACACTATCATAGTCCTTGCCCTCTCTGACGGTCAAAACAAACGCCTCGACAATTCCATCCACTTCAATCACACTGAGCATCTCGGATTGATCGCGCAGCAGCTCAAGCTTTTCCATAGTCATTGGCGATAAGAAATGTACCGACTCCTCATTGAGTTCCAGTATTCTTGCAAGATCCTTCGTTTCTGATTTTCTTAATATCATGTTTTTAGCTCCTATACCTCTAATTTTATATTCATCCAACTGGACCATATCAATCTTCAAGCAACAAAAAAATATCTTCCAGTGATTCATAGCCATCATCAGTGAACACGTACTTCCGGACCTCGCTACCGACATCAGCCGTAATCAATCCAATGACCTGCCCGGCATTTTTCTTGAACGTCATCGGAAGCTCACCAAAATATTCCGACTCATACGATGATTTAATGAAATCTTGTCTGTTCAGGTGAATCGCTCTAATGAAATTCAATATATTGACCTTAATGAGCTCATCAATGGTTAACTCACCAGCATTCAAAAGCTTGCTGGCTTCTATTTCTGAATATTTCAAGGCCTTCCCCTTTCAAGATTGATGGTTAAGGAAAATATAAGCTCCGCTTATATTTTCTGTATTCACTTCATATTTTGAACTACATTTCATTGATGTACGATATTTCATACGGGATCGGCACCAGAATTGTATTATTTATGGAATCAATTGGCCTAATGAATTGAAAGCTTCTCTGCATAAGAAAAGGGAATGATGCAATTCCTATCTGTACATTTGTAAGCATCTTCATCGTGCATTTTGTCAATGATCTGTTGGGAATTCAAATGACCAACCTCTGCAATGACTGCATCTAAGACTTCAATATCCTCAAGAGTCAGTTCTTTGATTTGAAAATCTTCAACTGGATAAAATTTGTATGCCATACGATCGGAATCATATAGGACTGTTTCAAACTCAATACCGTCCAAATCTAAAATCTGCTCATACCCCTCTGGCACTGCCCCCATTGGTAAAGCACTATAAACTAAACCGGTAATGGATCTTCCTCTTCTTTTATAGCTAACATTATCTCCATACCATAACATCTTCATTAACTTAACTTTGTGAAGGCTGGAAACTTTCAAAGCATAATAATTGATGATTTCAATCACCTTATTAAGATTTAGCTCTACACCGCCTGTTATAATGTCATCAACAAAATTTGCATAAAGCGCTTGAATCGAATCCATTAAATAATGATTTTTCATTCTTCTGAATTCTGAGCTTGCGGTTTTATGATATTTATCATACGCTTTGTCTGAGATTTTTCCTTTAGCTCTAGTTAACATTTGAAGAAACCATTTAGGGTCAGAATCAATTTTTCTTAGTATATCGTCATGAGCACGATCCTGGACTTGATGGTTTTCATATCTTGTAACTGTAGCCCTTCCCCAATCCAAGATTTCCGAAAAATCCTTTTGACTTACTTCATACTTATCTCTAATCGCAATAATTTCTATAGCCGTTAACAGACCCACTTTTGCTCTATAAGCATCTTTCATTGCAAGGCTATTTGCCTTGATCATAGCTTCTGTTTCAAGATATTCATCAGCATGAGCACAATACTCATATGTTGCATCAAAGGATACTTCTTCACCCTTGAACTCATCTTTATCCTCTAAGATAACTGTTTGCACTTCATGTTCTTCCATACAGATGAGGCATAATTTCTTTTCATTTTTTTTTGTATTCATTTTTTTCACCTTAAACTTACTTCATTGTTTCAATACATTCCTCAACTGTAAGATCTGTCATACTGCTCATCCTTATTATAACACTCCCCATGGATATGGTCAACGTTATTGGTATCAATTGATTCCAAATAATCGTCTTGTTTTTAGAGCTAGTGATGATAAATCATCTTTTGACATTTGTAGAGTCATGATTAGACTAAATACGACTCGACAATTCCATAACCTGTAACTAGAATAACTTTACACATGTAATCGGTCATTTTTGTTAATTTCATCCGGTCACTTTTCTATACTTATCTTCAATCACCACATACCGCTCGTGATTAATCTTGTCCCACTCTGTCTTCTTATAGTTTAGACACTTGATCCATTCATTGAGCCAAACCGGATCATACTCTCTGAAGGGTTGTTCATGGACCCAGGCCTTCATCTCGTCATGTGCTGGATGTTTCTCATCCTTATAAGCTTCCATAAACTCATAAAACCCATCGATTCCTCCGACGTCTTCCGGAGGTGCTGTCTCTGCCCCATCAAGAAGTGTTGGATACCCAAAGTAATAATCGTCCACAATTTCCTCAAGCTTTATAGTGAACCACCAATCGTCCCCAAAATCATAGTTGTATCTGATTTCCTTGTACTTTTCCAGATAATCATC
>JAIOSU010000041.1 GCA_021107455.1 Clostridiales bacterium
TGACTAAAATTATTTTCAAGGAACGAAAGGGAGAGTCTGCAGCAATCGCAGCCAACGTCGATTTGTACAGTGGGTTTGTCTATGAGATGCTGGATATACCTCCAGCACTTTACACACCTCTATTTGCTGCGGCAAGAGTAGCAGGATGGTGTGCGCATAGGATTGAACAAGTCATCAGTGATCCTAAAATCATAAGGCCAGCTTATAAATCTGTCAAAATGCTTCAAAACTATCGAAATCTTTCTGAAAGATAAATGAATCTCGGAAAATGAGTGAGCAAATGCCTACTCATTTTTTGATTTTTGCGCTATTATGTATATAAGACAAAATTAGAGAGGAAATTAAAGATGGAACATGAATGGAAGCTCGATAATATTCTTTACCAGGAAAAAACACTTCAGTTCGATAGATTCACTTTTGAAAATGCTTATGAGATAGGCTCAATGCTCTATGCTATCGCATTCAAAAGAGGACTTCCAGTAGCTATAGATATCACTAGAAACGGTCACAGGCTGTACCATGTGGCACTGAGTGGTTCGAGCCCTGACAACGAAGCATGGATTGAAAGAAAAATGAATGTGGTGAACCGATTTTCACATAGTTCATATTATATGAGTTTATATCTTAATAGTGAAAATACGACAATCGAAGAAAAATTTCTTTTAGACGAAGCCGAATTTGCGGCTCATGGAGGCAGTTTTCCGATTATCATCAGAGGTACTGGAGTGATCGGTACGATTACAGTATCCGGTCTGCCCTCAGAAGATGATCATGCACTCGTTATTGAAGTATTGACAGATTATTTGGGAGGTAATCATGAGATATCACAGCACTAGAGATAAGAGTAAAAGCCTGACCGGTGGTGAGGCAATCATAAAGGGAATATCAGAGGATGGAGGACTGTTTGTTCCTGAGTCGATTCCCAAATTACCTGGTATCGAAAATATGCTTGAAATGTCCTATCAGGAAATTGCCCAAATGATCTTAGGAATGTATTTGACCGATTTCACTTCAGACGAGATCAAAGAGGCTGTTGAGCAGGCTTATGATTCGAAGTTTGAATCCGATGAGATCGTTCCATTAGTCGTCAAAGGGGAGGCTGTTTTCCTTGAATTATTCCATGGCCCCACTTTTGCCTTCAAAGATATGGCACTTTCGATTTTACCTTATTTGCTCAAAACGGCTCTAAAAAAGAATGGCATAAAGGATGAAATTGTAATTCTTGTCGCGACATCTGGAGATACAGGTAAAGCCGCACTTGAAGGGTTTAAGGATGTACCGGGAACCAAAGTGATAGTATTCTTTCCAGAAGATGGGGTCAGTCCAATCCAGAGAAAGCAAATGTTGACTCAAGAAGGTGAAAACACTTATGTGGTCAGACTGAATGGGAACTTTGACGATGCTCAAAATGGCGTCAAAAAAATGTTCGGTGATGAACTTTTCAATAAAGAGCTTGGGCAAAAGGGATATGTACTTTCATCAGCCAACTCCATCAACATCGGTCGATTGATCCCACAAATCATTTATTATGTTCATGGGTATCTGAAACTAATCAAGGAAGGTGTTGTAAAGAATGGTGACCTCGTCAATGTCGCAGTGCCAACAGGAAATTTTGGAAATATCCTGGCGGCTTATTATGCCAAGGAAATGGGACTGCCGATTGCAAAACTGATTTGTGCATCCAATGACAATAGAATTCTTACAGATTTCTTCCAAACGGGAGCTTACGACAGAAGAAGGCAACTGATGACAACGTCTTCCCCTTCAATGGACATTCTGATTTCAAGCAACCTTGAAAGATTCATTTATCATACATCTGGTGAAGATGATCAGTTGATTATAGAAAAAATGTCTGAACTATCCAAAGAGGGTTTTTATCATTATCAAGCAGAAAGGGATTTAGTTTATCCGGATATGGCCACTGAGGAAGAAATTTCGTATTGGATCAATCATCTTCATAATGAAGAAGACTATATTATGGATCCACATACCGCAGTCGCTTACTGTGCCTATAAAAAATATTGTGAGCTGACTAAGGATCACAATTTCACTATGATTGCCTCAACCGCGAGCCCTTACAAGTTCTCAGATAAGGTGTTGAAGTCACTTGGGGTAGTTTCGACTGGAAACGATGAGTTTGAGAAGTTGGGCCAGCTATCTGAACTGATGCATGGCCAAGTGCCGAGTAAACTCGCAGAACTTGAGTCGCTTCCAGTACTACATGATCACCTGTGTGATCCCGTAAATATGAAAGAGATTACCCTTGAGCTGTTGAAAGGTGGTGCACATCATGATTGAGATAAGAGTACCAGCCACTACTGCAAATCTTGGACCGGGTTTTGATGTGCTTGGGCTTGCAATTGACAGATACAATACATTTTCATTCTCAGCATCTGAAAAATGCAATCTACCTTATGATCATCTGGTGTATAAAGCCTATCGTTATACTTTTAATGCTCTTGGAAAACCAGTTGTGGAAGTCAATATCGATGTCAAAGGTGATATCCCTATATCAAGGGGATTAGGTTCTTCTGCGGCATGTATTGTCGGAGGAATCATGGGAGCCAATGCAATGCTTGGTGATCTTTTGGATAAAGATGAAATTCTAAAATTAGCCACAGAAATTGAAGGCCATCCGGATAACGTGTCACCAGCAATCTTTGGAGGTCTGATGATTTCAGTAATGGATCAGGACAGAATATTGACCAACAAGATGCCGATTCAGAATTCATTGAAGTTTGTAGCCATAGTACCTGATTTTGAACTCTCAACAGAAATGGCCAGAGGTGTGCTTCCTAAAGTTATCCGTCATAAAGAAGGTATTTACAATGTCGCAAGAGTAAGTCTCTTGTTATCTGCATTTGCAACTGGAAGAATGGACTTGATTAAAGAAGGACTGAATGACCGTTTACATGTTCCGTATAGAAGTGCACTGATTCCCGGGTATCAAAATGTTGTGGACAGAGCTTATGAAGCTGGAGCCATAGGGTGTTTCTTAAGTGGTGCGGGTCCTACGATCATGTGTATGATCGATGGAGATGCAAGTGGTTTTGTCAAAGAATTAGAAACGTTTTTAATTATAAATTATCCAGGCTGGAACATCTTTGAACATGAGATTGATCAGATGGGTGCTATTAGACTATAAAAAAAAAACAGAGGATTTCCTCTGTTTTGCTTATTTTAGTGACAGTCTTGATCTTCACACCCATCACTTTCGTAATCCATTTCAATCGTTATGTGAGCTATCCCCTTGTCGAGCAACACTCTTTTGACATCGCGCTTTATTTTTATAATATCTTCACGTGGGAGATTATCCTTTAATACAATGTGGGTACTGAGAAAAACTTTTTCACCATCCATCGACCAGATATGTGTATGATGTGCTGAAAGGATTGCTTGATGCTCAGCAATTAGTTCCTCTACTTCATTGACAGAGAGATGATTTGGGACGCCTTGTAAAAACACGTTCATAATCGATTTGAGATTCTTAAAGACATTGTACAGCACAAAAAGAGTGATGAGTATGGATAGAATTGGGTCTATTATTGGAAGGTCAATAAATAGAAGAATTATACTCGCTATGAGAACGACCACCCAACCTAGAACATCTTCCAGCAGATGCCATGAAACGACTTTTTCGTTGAGCGAATGCCCTTTCCGGAGTCTTAATACTGCAATCCCATTGATTGTTATTCCAATTATGGCAAATAAAATCATGCCTTTGGGATGAACGGGTTCTGGGCTGATGATTCTGGGTATTGCTCTGCTCAAAATGAGAATAGAGCCCCCGATTAGAATCATACTATTGATCAGTGCACCTAGAAGAGAGAATCGGGAATATCCGAACGAAAAATTCTGATCGGGTTTCTTTTCAGAATATCTTTCCAGATACCATGCGATACCTAGTGAAAATGAATCTCCTAAATCGTGCAAGGCATCGGACAAGATAGCCATACTGTTGGTCCAAAGTCCTCCGAAGATTTCTATTATCGTAAATGAAATATTTAATAAAAATGCCACTTTGATATTGTTTTGTTTACCGTGGTCATGTTTGTGGTCATGTGCCATCATGGATCACCTCATTATATTGATACCTTGAAAGCATTTAACTAAGCATGAGTTTTATGATTCGTCACAATCCATAAAACAATTTTATAGTTTGTGTCAATTTTCTTATGATGAGGTATAATCAAAAAGATTATATAAAAAGGGGGATTCATGTGAAAATTGAAATTGATGCAAAAAAAGTGAGAGAAGATGCTGAGGCATTATTTGCTGCGGGGCAGTTTTATTGTTCAGAAGCTATTGTTAGTGCAATCAGGAGCAATTTCGATCCGAGTATGCCAGAAGAATTGATCGCTATGGCCAGTGGTTTCCCTGTAGGAATCGGAAAATCAAAATGCGTTTGCGGTGCAGTTTCAGGTGGAGTCATGAGTATCGGGTATTTTTTTGGAAGAACGAAAGTTTCTGATCCATCTGATGAAAGAAGTGTTAAGACGTTAAAATTGGCTGCGGAGCTCCATGATTGGTTCAAAGAAAATAATAAAGTGCTTTGTTGCAAAATTCTAACTCAGGGCATGGACATGTCATCCGGAGAACATAAAAAACAATGTGTGAGATTTACTGGGGATATTGCTGAAAAAGCTGCAGAGATTATTGTACGTGAACTGGATGACCGTTTCACACAGAAGGTCGAGGAATCTCAATGATCAATTTCCTGAAAAAATTGCCGCTTCCAATCTCCGGTTTGATGCTTGGACTTGCTACACTTGGGAATCTTCTTGGATCATACAATAATGAAGTTCGTTTGCTTTTAGGAAGCATCAGTGGAATTATCTTGTTTTTTTTAATGCTAAAAATCATCCGATTTCCGGAAACCATAAAAGAAAATTTTCAAAGTCCAGTAACAGCAGGGGTGATGCAAACGATTCCGATGACCATTATTCTTCTTGCAGGTTATTTGAGACCATATTATTTTGGATTCTCTTTTGTTATGTGGAGTTTAGGATTATTGATTTCTGCTGGTTTGATAGCACTATTCACAAAAAGGCATGTAATTGATTTCTCATTTAGCAAAGTTTTTCCGACATATTTTGTGCTTTATGTTGGAATTGTAACGGGCAGCGTGACTGCGCCAGCGTTTGGTCAAATTATGTTAGGAAAAGCAATATTCTGGTTTGGTTTATTGGTTTATATACCTCTTATTCCTACGGTGTTTTATAGAGTATTGAAGTACAAGAGTATTCCTGAACCTGCAGCCAACACAATCCTGATTTTTGCAGCTCCGGCAAGTTTATTACTTGCTGGTTATATGAGTTCATTTAATGACAAGAATTTGTTTATTGTTGTCATTTTAATGACTGTCGCTTTAATCATGACAGGATTTTCGTTATTTCAAATACCAAGGCTTATTAGACTAAAATTCTATCCAAGCATGTCCAGTTTTACATTTCCTTTTGTCATTTCAGCTTTGGCCCTAAAATTATCAAATGCATATCTGATTCAATCTGGAATTGACATCAAGGTGTTGTCGGTATTTGTAATCTTTCAAATCATATGGGCGATTTTTATGGTTATTTTCACATCAATACGATATGTAAAATATATGGTGCAGTAAATATAGAGACTTTACTCTAATATGGGTAGAGTCTTTTTTCATTGAAATGATATAATGGAATGGAT
>JAIOSU010000296.1 GCA_021107455.1 Clostridiales bacterium
AACGGTTTGCTTAAATTTCAACCCCAGGAAGTGTATAATTCTAAGAACTTCAAGGAAAGAAACTTCTTTTCACGGCATTTTTCACAGAAATTCCGGTTTTTACCTGAAAGATATATTGACATACTTCATTTCTATAAACAGAAATTTGAAAAGCATAGAGTATTTAATTCAAACATCATTAGTGATTACATTATACAAAACGCTTATCAAAAGGTGAACGGGTATGATGGAGATATCTATGAATCAATTTATGTGAATTGGGATAACACACCCAGGTACAATAAGAAGGCGACCATATTCACACATAAGGATCCCGTGAATTTTCAGAAGGAACTGTTGGCACTATATGAGAAAGCTGAAATAAACAGGTCGGAGTTTATCTTTATTAACGCATGGAATGAATGGGCAGAAAGTGCCTATCTGGAGCCTGACATGAAATACAAATACGAGTATCTGGATGCAGTCAGCAATGTAATTGGTGAATCAAAACTGAATTGCAAATGATAAGTTTATAATTAGTTTTGCAATAGTAAGACTATTTGAACAATTTAAACAAGGAATAGACATTTCGTAATAAATGCAAATTTATGAAAGCAGGTTTGATTTCGGCCTCTCTTGTAACCTATCATAATCCTGAAGATGAGATTAAATCTGTAATAGATTCTTTCCTGGGCACAGAATTAGAATGCATCTTATTTATTTCAGATAATTCAAATAATAGAGATATTGAAGAGGTCTGTTCTGATGAGAAAATAAAGTATATATATAATGGCACAAATTTAGGGTTTGGAGCTGCTCATAATCTGGCAATTAAAGAAGCAATAAATTTAAATAGTGAATTTCATTTTGTACTAAATCCAGATGTGAAATTCAGCTCAAATATTATTCAAATTCTAGTAAATAGAATGAGAAAAGATTCTGAAGTAGGAGCAATTATGCCCAAAATACTCAATCTTGATCATAGTATTCAATATTTACCAAAATTACTACCATCACCATTTCGTTTATTGATCAGACTGAGTAATCCATTAAGGAAGGTATTCAACAAACAATATAGTCATTACGTTTTAGAGAATTATGATGACATCGAGCTCAACGTCCCTACCTTATCAGGATGCTTCAGCCTCTATAATTTAAAAGCAATTAAAGACGTTGGCTTCTTTGATGAAAGGTTCTTTATGTATTTCGAAGACAACGATCTAACAAGAAGAATCCATAAAAAATATAAGACATTATATTACCCTTCTGTTAATATCCTACACGGATATGGCCGCGGTGCAGCAAAAGATTTCAGACTCTTTAAAATATATGTCAAATCTGCAATAACCTATTTTAATAAATATGGCTGGTTCTTCGATAAAGAAAGAAGGCAATTTGATAAAAAGGTATTGAACCAGATAAATCAGAGAAAGTAATCCCCAAAACTTAGATAAGTATAATTTGTAATTTAATAACCAAGCAGCTTAATTATCCTCAGCCGATCAATTGACCGGTTGAAGAAATTAAATGAATATGTTGATTATCGTATGTCCATAAATGAATCAAGTTATAGAATACTTTATTTAATAAGAAAGATAACAAAACCTGGTTTAGTTTCTCATGTCTGGACACTTACGGTATTATTGTATCTGTTAAGAACCATAGCAACTCCATTAAAATATTTATTCTTCATTTCCTTTGGTATTCTGTCAATAAGCTACCTCTGCTTATCCATTAAAGAATATAATAAAGAAAGAATAATAAGATTCCTAATCGCTACAAAAGAGTTCCAAATTCTTGGTTTGTTTTTAGTATTAGGTATACTATTATCCACTCAAATTGAGTCTCTATCAGTTAAGAGCTTAATAAATTATTTTGGAATTTCCTTCTTATTGTTGGTCTACTATGATCTTAGAAATCATATAAATATTACCAACTTACTAAAGGGATGGGTAATTCTTTCTTTCCTAATTGGAATATTAGGTCTACTTAAATGGATGAGCATAATTCTTAGCATTAATATAGAGTGGTTCTCAATATTCTATGAAAACGGATCCTCTCTAGTATCAGAATACAATTTTTATGCATGTTATTTTATTATTTCAATTCTAATTTACTTTCATCTTTTACATAAGAACATTATAAGTATGAAAGTACTTATAAGCCAGACTGTTTTAACGATATTCCTTCTAAGCATAGCTCTATCAGGTTCAAGAAGAGGTTTAATCTCCCTCGCTGCTCTACTGATAATTGGAGTAATCATATTACTTACAAACAGGCATAAGAGAAAAACATCATTTTACAAAAATATATTTTCTATAAATGTTCTATTCTTTAGCCTGATTTTAATATGCTTGGCATTGGTTCCTTTCCGTTTTGATATTATCAGGGTCACAGCAAATCAGAAAAAAATAACCAATTCGATTTATCGCTATAGTACATTGTTCTTCCCAAATATTACACACAACCAACTTAAAACAAGGCTCTGGTCTCAATCGGCTATTTATAAGAACAATAAAGTAAACTGGCACAGGTATGCCACTTTCAACAATACAGAAGATGATAGAATGTGGAGTGACCCTAAGACTAATTTTTGGCTTCCCTATAAAAGTAATGAAAACTCAAAAAATCTCTTGTACAACGGAGATTTTAAATTTGGATCAAAGTTTTGGGTTGGAAATGCACCAGATTCAATAATCCATGAGATAATTACCACCAAATATGGTAATGCAATTAGAGTTAGCCGAGCCGATGGTAAAGGTCATTGGCCTCTACAATATTATGGCAGGAAAATATACTACCATGGAGGATTAAAATATAGTTTCAGATTCAAATTCCGTGTTGTAAAGGGTAGTGGAATTCCATTTATGATTGGATGGGGAGTAGATGAAGGAGCGGGTTTAAAAAGTAATTTACATAAAACCCTCAAAAAGCTGGATAATGAATGGTATGAATGCACAACCTCATACAGATTTAAAGAAGATCAAACTGATCTATTTGAATTTATGAACTCTCAACTAGCTAATACTATAATTGATTTTGCAAATATTGAGCTTACTTGTGAAGATGTGTTTGATGGTCATAACTATGCTGATCAACTTAAACCAAAAAAACAAAGTAATTTATTGTATAACAGTAATTTTAGACATGGACTAGAGTTTTGGGATGCAATTTCAGATGATAGTATATATCACAAGATTATTGATACCGAATTTGGGAAAGCAGTTCGAGTTGTAAGAGATGAGGGGGCAGGGGGTTGGCCCTTAGCATATCAAGGGAGGGATATTCACTATTATAGAGACCTCACCTACACCTTTAGATTTAAATTTCGTGTAGTGAAAGGAGACGATTCCGGCTTTAAAATTGGATGGGGGTGGTGGGATGAAGATAAAGGCTCACAAATTCGAATTATTAAGAAAATCATTTATCCAATTGGTAATGATTGGTTTGAATGCGTTGGTTCATATGCGTTTGAGCAAGATCACCTTGAAAGAATATATACTTTCATGAACAATCAAAAGTCAAATACTATTTTTGATTTTACTGATATTGAACTGTTTTGCAATGACTCTTTAAATCGTTCAATGTACATTGACGAAAACATTGATCTAGTAAGGGAAATTGAGGAATCTAAAATGAAACAACCAATTGGAGCTGAAAGGAAAAAACTACTATCTGAAAGAACAACTCGTTGGAAATATGCAATGGAACTTTGGAGAACAGAATACCTTTGGTCCAACAAACTTTTTGGTAAGGGATTTGATTATTTAGATAAGTTTGGTAAGAAGTTCTATCCTGAGCTGGATAGAATAGATTATCCTCATAATCCTGTTATATCATCATTCCTATACTCCGGGATAGTTGGAGGATTCTACTATATTTATTTTCTGGCACTATCTTTTTGGTATTACTGGAAATACAGGAGACATCATCTACTATTTTTTTCTTTATACTTGATTACTTTCGCTTTTGTATTTATAAGCAGTAATAGCCACTTTAACACTCCCATTTTTGCACTTCTTTCCCTTGTACCGTTTATCACAAGATCTGTTAAACGGAGCACCTAGCACACATCCATGAATCCCCTTCACCACTTAAAAAAGGATATATTCAAAGATTTGAGTTTCCTG
>JAIOSU010000044.1 GCA_021107455.1 Clostridiales bacterium
CACGTTCTTCAATCATCAGTTTCTTTAGTTCCAGATCACTAAATTCTTTGATAATTCCACAACTTTGACACTGAAAATGAATATGCATTTTTTTACCACTATATATTTCCAGTTCATAATATCTCTCGTTGTGTATCGGCAATTCTTTGATTACACCTGTTTCCTTGAAAATTTCTATATTTCTATAAACAGTCGGTAAACTGATTCTATCTTTCCTCAGAATTTGATAAACATCATCGGGTTTCAAATGCTTCTCAGAATCAACAAAAATCTTAATCATCAATTTTCTTGACCCAGTAAGCTTATAGCCATTATCTTTCAATATTTTCTCTATATCAAGGATTTTTTGATTGTGATCCATATTATCCTCCTTCTGAGTCAGTATATTTATAATATAACCTCATAATGAACATATGTCAATTAACTTTGTAAATCATGTCCATAATTTCTCTAGACCAAGCTAGTGCGACTTTATAATCATCGACTACTTCGTCTTCATTTATTCCAAGCTCTTGAATGATTGTATGTGCTTTCTTCCAATCTGCTTTTTCATAAGCTTGGACCAACTGACTGATTGGGTAAAGTTCCCCTTTGTGGTGTACGAGCACATCTATGATTGAGGATGGTAATGATATATCTTTCAATGCGTGATCCATGCTCTGATCCAACATCGCATCAATCATGCTGAATAAACCCATCATAGAGGCTTCATATTTCATTTTATTGAATTTTGTATGCATTGCGATTCGTTCAGCGAATTTTGTTCTGATTAATGACATTCTCATAAGTTCTTCTGGTTTTTTATCAGATAGATCCCTTAGCATGAGTATATTGATCCAACGCTGGATTTCTTTTAATCCCATATAAGTTAATGCTCTTTTTATGGAATATAAAATATCATCTCCAGATCTGGATTTAACGACACGCATTAACCTATATGCCAAATGTATATCTTTTTCAATGATTTCAGCCAGCACTTGGTATGAGGGCTCTTCTTTCATTAGTTCACTGATCATTCTTCCATATTGTGCTTTTGTTGTGGTTTTATCACTTGATCTGCCAACAATGCTCGGCTTACTGAAAAAGAAACCCTGAAACAATGAAAATCCCATATCTTTTGCTTCATTGAACTCCACTTCATTCTCAACTTTTTCAGCCAGAAGAATTTTATTGTCCTTAAGTGCTCTGGCGACATCTATTTTGAGTGTAGAAAGGGGTGTAGCCATCAAATCAAACTTGATGATATTGGCCATAGGTACCAACGGATATTGATTGTATGATTCCACAAAATCATCAAGTGCAAGCATATACCCCTTGTTTTTAAGTTCCTGTAGTCGGACCATAAGATCAATATCCACATGAACATCTTCTAGAATCTCAATGACAAGTTTCTCTGGTTCAATCAATTCAGTTAAATCGAGATGAAGGAAAACCGTATCAAAATTTACGAAAGCTTTTTTTCCATCAACCAAATCATCTATCCCCGATTCGAATAGACCGTTTATTACTGTCGCAGTCGCCTGAATAGGTGAACTCCCATCAAAAATTTTACTGTCTGAATTGAATCTATAAAGTAGCTCGTATCCATATACATCCATTTTAGTATTAAATATCGGTTGTCTTGCAATATACATAGGACCACACCCCTAGTTTTTTTTAGACTAATACCCATTTAATTATGTTTATCAATTGTAAATGAATAAAAAAAATGTTTTAATATATACAACTATATTAATATTTTGTAATGAAAGGTGTGCTTATGAGTAATTCCAACAATTTTGAACTATTATTTCATTCATCTATGGATGCAATCGTAAAAGTTGATGCTCATTTCAACATTCTTGAAATCAATCGTAAATTTGAAGAACTTTTCAGATATAAAAATGAGCATGTAATCCATAAGAATATCGATGAACTGTTTCATGACATCAATGATTCTGAAAAAATAAAGCTCAATTCACTAAAATTGTTACATGGTGAAAGGATTTTTGATGAGGGGAAACGAAAAGATTCAGATGGAAACCTCCATGATGTTGTCATGACTGGAATTCCAATTATTGAAGACGACGTAATCAAAGGTGCGTTTATCATTTATAAAGATGTCACAAAAGAAAAGCAAGCTATTGACGCATTAAATCGGCAGAAAATGATATTCGAATCACTCTTTAGCAACTCATCTGATGCCATTATTCGAATCGATAAAGAACAGCGAATCATTGAGTTCAATGAAAACTATGAAAGATTTTTTGGATACAATCTCGATGAAGTCAAAGGTAAACTTCCAGACCCTTTGATTTCGAGTAGCGAACAACTCAGCGAGAACACTGAAATCACCCATCGGCTGTTAAATGGCGAAAAAGTCGTTCGAGAAGGCCTGAGATATTCAAAGGACGGGACCTCCAGAGCATTTTTGATACAAGGCGTTCCTATCATACTGGGCACAGAAGTCATAGGAGGTTATGGCATTTATACCGATATATCTGAACAAAAGAATGCCAACAAGAAATTATCTACTCAGAAGAATATTTTTGAAGCACTTTTTAAGAATTCATCAGACGCCATAGTTCGACTCGATTCAGGTCAAAACATCATAGAAATCAATGATGTCTTTACCGATTTGTTTGGTTTTTATTTGTCAGAAATCAAAGGAAGAAAAATTGATGAGGTCATTTCAACACCTGATATTCTCACATTGACCTCGGATTTGACCGATCGTATGTATTCAGGTGAAAAAATCATTCTAGAAGGTGTAAGATTTGGTAAAAACAATCAGCCGGTGGATGTTTTGATCAAAGGCATTCCAATTCTTGAAGGTGATCAGGTCATTGGTGGTTATGGTATATATACGGACATCTCCGACAGAAAAAAAGCAGAGCGTGAGATCATGTTCATCAGTTATCACGATCAATTGACGGGTCTATATAATCGAAGGTTTTTTGAAGAGGAACTTAGACGGCTCGATCGTTCACGAAACATCCCTATAGCCTTGATCATGGCAGATGTCAATGGATTGAAACTTACAAATGATGCTTTTGGTCACAACGTTGGAGATCAGCTTTTAGAGAGAATTGCTGCGATTATCGTTGAAAATTGTAGAAAAGATGAGATCATCGCAAGGCTTGGTGGAGATGAATTCGTCATTTTATTGCCTCACACCGAACTTAGAACTGCTGAGGAGATTGTTCATAGAATAAAAAACGCTTGCGAAAATGAAATTTTTAATGGTCTGGCATTTTCTCTTTCATTTGGATGTGACACAAAATCCTCACTCGATGAACCCATTGCTGAATTATTCAAACGCGTCGAAAATCATATGTATCGAAATAAGTTAATTGAAAGTCCTAGTTTCAGAAGTAGAATGTTTGATACAATCATAAAAACCCTACATGATCAAAATGATAGTGAAAGAAGTCATTCTCAAAACGTCAGTATGATCTGTGAAAAAATTGGAATCGCTCTCAATTTCAACCAGCACGAACTTGATGATTTAAAATCTGCTGGATGGCTTCATGATATTGGGAAAATTGCCATTCCACAAAATATACTCAACAAGCAGTATCCCTACTCTGCATCAGATTGGATAGAGATGAAAAAACATCCTGAGATCGGTTATAGAATTCTGAGTGCGCTCAATGAGATGAGTGAACTTGCAAATGTTGTACTTGCACATCATGAAAAATATGATGGAACTGGATACCCTAAAGGTTTGGTTGGAGAAGAAATCCCTTTGTTTTCAAGAATCATATGTATTGCTGATGCCTATGACGCCATGACACATCCACGTGGATATCTTCCACAACTATCACAAGCTGAAGTTATAGAGGAGTTTAAAACTCATTCTGGAAATCAATTTGATCCAGATTTGGTAAAACTATTTATTGATTTAATTAATTGACATATGTTATTTATTGATTGCCCCGTTTATAAACGGGGTATATTTTTTTTAGGTACAAACCTAAAATATTGGAGGTGATTATCTATGCCAACAGATTTCAAGCCCGGTTGCGCACGTCCGAAATCAACAATTTCTACGACAAACTCGGAAGTGAACAATCACTCAACTGAAACTAAGGAGGTAGTGAACATGATCAAAGTCGGTGGACCTGCACCAGATTTCGAACTTGCAGGTTATTACAAAGGTGGGTTCAAGAATTTTAAACTTTCGGAATACAAAGGAAAATGGGTCGTCCTCTGTTTTTATCCAGGTGACTTCACATTCGTCTGAGCGACTGAAGTATCTGCAGTTGCAGATAGATTCAATGCTTTTCAAGAACTTGATGTCGAAGTTTTATCAGTAAGTGTGGACAGTATCTTTGTTCACAAAATGTGGAATGATTTCGAATTATCTAAAATGGTTGAGGGTGGGATTCCATTTCCTATGCTCTCCGATGCCGGTGGCGGCGTAGGTACCCTTTATGGCGTCTATGATTCTGAAGCTGGTGTAGAAAACCGTGGGCGTTTTATTATAGATCCCGATGGCATAATTCAAGGTTATGAAGTATTAACACCTCCCGTTGGTAGAAATGTTTCCGAAACAATCAGACAAGTACAGGCATATCAACTCGTTAGAAATTCTGGCGGAACCGAAGCTACACCGTCAGGTTGGAAACCAGGAAAAACAACTCTCAAACCAGGTCCTGATTTAGTAGGTAACGTCTGGAAAGTATGGAGTGTCAAAGAAGAATACGAATAATAAAAATAGCTTGGGAAGTCCCAAGCTATTTTCATGCTCTTAAATCACGTTTATTATAAACGATAAATGTTAAAGCTGTAAATGATATTGCCCAAATAAATGACAAAATCAAATAGGTTCCTTCAATGCCATTGTTCTGAAGCAATTTTGAAGCTTCATAGTATTTGAAAGGCGTCACATATTTCAGGAAATCAATTTTATCGCTGAGTGCGACCAACACAGATAGAACATAAAGTGAAAAGAGTATACCTAACCCTACTCCACTCGACAACTTATATCGTTTTACCGATGATGCCAAAAATAGTCCCAGACTCAAAAACATGATTTCAAATATCCCGGTTGTCACTGCTACCAACCAAAGAAATCTATAGAAATCTTGATCCGGATTGTATTTTAAAGTGAAAAGATAAAGTGATCCAATCACAACAACAAGAACAATCAGACAATTTATAGCTGCTGCAATAATTTTACCAATCAAAATCTTTGTACGAGTAACTGGCATGGTCATTAGAAATCCAGCAGTTTTATCACGTTCTTCTTTTGCAATGATGGAATTCCCTAGCAACACTGCAAATATACCCAGCATCAGGTTGACATATACTACAGTGATACTTACATAACCACTTACTGTTGTAAGATTAGCATTGCTCATACTGAAGGCATCCATCAATGCTTTGGGCATTGAATTCATTATTTGAGCCATATCCGGATTATTGTAATATGCTGAAAACTCACTGAGCATCATCACAATAACAGCGATGAGGCTTCCACTCCAGATCAGTAGAGATTTTAGATTTGATCTCAATTCTCTTGCTACTATATTCATCTTTTGCCCCCTTACAAAGAATGGATGTTTCTTTTCAGATACAAGCGATAGCCAATAATATTCGATATTAGGATTATAGTAACAGCAATCATTGTCAATTTTAAATTCAACTTACCATGCATCAAAATATAACCTGGTTCAAAGTAATAATATGGTGAGATCATACCAAGCAACTCTCCGCCGACGATACTTCTAATGGCATTCAAAATATATAGACCGAAAGAAAGTGCCATCGCATAGCTGATTACACTGCTTATTTTCTTTGAAAGTGTGGTTACAATTAAACCAACACTAAAAAAGAAGACTTGAAAAATTGGAATAGATGCCAGTAAGATCAAGAGATTATTTATTTCATACGAGTTGTCTCCTCTGAATATTTCAATGGCTAGGAAACTGCCAATCCAAACTGCGATGTCTGAGATTAAAAGAGCAGTAGCCGCAGCAAAATATTTCTGGAAGAAAATACTCCGTCTTGTGACTGGTTTGCTATAAAGAAAATCTGCTGTAAGTTCTCGTTCTTCGACTGATAAAAAATTAAATCCATAATATGCGCTTTGGACAGCTAGACAGAGCTGAACAAAAACAAATGTGAAAGTAAAATATCCCAGGACAGTCGCAAATGAAATGCTCTCCCCCATTCCAAATGCCTTTAACAACTCTTCAGGGTAATGTTCCAAAATTTTATCCATCATCATCGCATCTTCAGACATTATAGGATAAAAGGCCATATACATGAACAAAAGGGCAAACAATGAGAGGACCCAAATCCACAACGTTCTAAAATACCCCTTAATTTCAAATTTATATATATTCATGATTTCACCTACTTATAGTAATGCATGAAGATTTCTTCCAGCGATGGATCTTCAATCAAAATATCTTGAACCTTCTGCTTACCTATTGTCTCAATTAAAAAATTAACGTCTCCTTTGTAGAAAAAGTTTAACATATGATCAAAGCTGGTCAACTGTGACACGCCTTCGAAACTGTAAAGGTTGCTATCGAGAGATTCACCTTTTACTGTGACTTTCTTGTAATTGTCCTCGCGTAAAGTTTTAATATCCTCCACTTTAATCACATGTCCATCTTTTATGATGGCCACTCTGTTGCATAGATGTTGAACTTCAGATAATATATGTGAAGAGAAAAAAACAGTTGAACCTTTTTTATTCTCTTCGGATATAATATCAAAAAACTTTTGCTGCATAAGAGGATCTAGCCCACTTGTAGGTTCATCGAGCATAATCAATTTTGGTTCATGTAACAAACCTTGGACAATACCGACTTTCTTCTTGTTTCCATATGACAGATCCTCTATACGTCTATTAAGATTGAGCTCCATAATCTCAGATAACTCATTGATTCGTTTTGTACAGTCTTTCTTATAGAAACTTGCGGAATATTTCAAAAGATCTTTTACTTTCATTTTCTCATAATAAAAAACTTCAGAAGGCAAATAACCAATCTCGCTTCTTATTTTACTACCAAACTCAATGCAGTCCTTACCAAATAATTTCGCTGAGCCTGATGTAGGAAAAATAAGGCCAAGTAAAGTACGAATAGTTGTAGATTTACCCGCGCCGTTTGGACCAATAAAACCAAATATTTCACCTTCTTTTACATTGAAACTGACATTCTCTATACCTTTAACTTTTCCGTAAAATTTAGTGAGTTGATTTATTTCAATAATGTTCATTTTAACACCCCCAATATATAAATATTATACCATGATAATCTATTTCAAAACAAAAAAACACCAAGAATTAACTTGGCGCTTTCACTTTGAATCATTAAGCTTCTTCTTCCTCTTCTGAACCAATCAACACAGGTTCTCTGACTTCTTCAGTCTCTTCAACTTCTTCTTTCACTTTTTGATGTACAACAGACAGCACAACCAAATTTAAATCCGTGTGAACGTCGATAAAATCAGGGATGCTAATCTCTTCTAATTTTATAATGGCACCAACCTCCAAATTCGCAACATCAAATTCGATAGGTTCAGGGGTTTCTTCGACAGAATAATGAGCATCGATTTCTTGTACATTCTGTTGAACGATGAAACCTTTGCTTTCAAGCAATTCTTTGTTTAGGAGATGAATCGGCAATTTTGCATGGATTTTGTCTTTTGCAGACACTTTTAGCAAATCGAAATTCAATATCTTCTCAGGCAACATTACATCTCTTTGCAAATCTTTGATATAGACCTTATGTGTTTCACCATTGAACTCACAAGGGAATACCGATACCTGTCCATGTTCTTGGAAATTGTGGAAGAATTCTTTTCTTTCGACCATTACTTTGACTGGATCAATTCCTTTTCCATATAAAACACCCGCAATCATATCCTGGTTTCTTACTTCTTTTAGTTTTTGATCTCTTACTAGTACTTTCATGTTTATTCTCCTTTCAATTCGTAGGTACCTAATAGATGATACCCAATTTGTGAGGCATATAACCATTTATTGTTTTAAATATGGAATAAATACAATTAAGCCTATAATCACACTGAATATTGCTGTAACCAAAACAGCACCCGCCGATAAATCTTTGATTCGTTCAGTCATGACATGATAATCCGGGGAGATCATATCCATCATATTCTCAATGGTCGTATTGAACAATTCTGCAACTAGTACAATTCCACTGGTTAACAATATCATCATCCAGTCCACTTTTTCCAGCCTGAAGTAACCCCCCAAAAAAACAACCACAATAAAAGTAATTAGCATGATTCTGAAATTGCGTTCTTCTTTGATGGCTAGTTTTATGCCTTTTAGGGCAAATCCAAATGACTTGATCAGCATATCTGGTTCCTTTCAGTGTTTATTAATTTGCACTTATCCAGTTTTTGAAAATATCGTAGACTTGATTATGTTGCTCAATCCTTGAAATAGTGGCCTCCCCATCTCCTCTTTGAAATCCATAGTAGCCAAATCCGGAATGATTACCTCCTATAATTGTTTCAAAAGTAGTCTCATTTGGAAGGAATTTCTTACCTAATTCAAATTGATCCCAACTCAGAATCTCATCTTGATCCGCAACAATTGAAAGAACCTTGAGCTCCAAATCAGAGATATCGGCACTTTCTGTGCCATATGAACCGAGAAGAACCAATGCATCAAGATCTGGGTTTGATTTTGACAGATGGATTATGGCACTGGTTCCACCAAGTGAATGCCCCATAATATACCACCCGCCTTCACTAGGATATTCTTCTCTGATTTCAGAATAGACATCCGAATTGAGGATAGCAAGATTCAATGGCATTTCAGGCAAAAAAACTCTATAACCATTTTGAGCGAAAATCTGGGCAATAACAGAATAGCTTGAAGTTTCAACAAAGCCTCCCTGATAAAAGACCAAATTCCCAACTGGCTCGCCCCGAGGTTCAAACAAGATCATGTTGCGTTCAAAATGTACATTGTCACCGCCAAGTGCTTCTATCGCTTCTTGTGTGGGCATATAAGTGTTCCATTTTAAGTAGATCAGTGCAAGGAGTACCAATCCGATCAAAAAAGTTATTGTAAAATAAGTTGATTTTTTCATTGTATTATTTCTTGATTTCATATATGTTCTCCATTCTACTCATGTTGTCATACTAATATTACCCATTTCACTCGAAGAATATACAATTAAAAAAAAGAGTGATCCAATAAATTGGATCCTCTTTGCTCATTTATACTGCGATTCTTTTTTTCTGTCTATTACTTTCTATAGCAGCCTCAATTATTTTTATGACATTGAGTCCATCCTTGGGTTCGACCAATAATGGTTCTCCAAATTGTATGGCTCCATAAATGTTTCTGTAATACGTTCGATAATCACCTTTTAAAGTTTCAATTCGCTTACATTCATCTATAGTATTGAGTTTTCCCCAAAACGCTTCGGGTTCACTGCCCCAACCATCGTCAAAAGGATCATCAGAAGGTAAAAGGCCAGCTTTTAGGTCATCCTCTTGGACATCGAGTCCAAATTTGACAAATGCTCCTTTGGTTCCTTGAAGAATAAATCGTGGCAATGGTTCTTTGACAAGACTTCCTGACTTAAGTGTCACTTTGAGTCCATCATAATAAAGAATCAATTCAAACTGATCATCGACTTTTCCGAACCTCTGAGCTGCAATATCCGCATAAATCTCATTTGGCATCCCAAATTTATGAACCACTTGATCGATCAGATGTGATCCAAGGTCATATAAAACACCAGAACCGGGTAGATTGTCTTCTCTCCAAGCCTCCGCTTTAAGTTCAGTTCTAAATCGATCAAAATGAGATTCAAGTTCGACCAGTCTTCCAAGTGTACCAGAATCTATAATTTTAAGTATAGTCTTGTAATCGCCATCAAACCTACGGTTATGATATACAGATAAAACCACATCAAAGTTTTTTGCCAATTTTGTCAAGTACTCCGCTTCTTTAGATGTGACAGTAAATGGCTTTTCAACTATCACATGTTTTTTGTTCTTAATGGCCATTTCAGCAATTTTGACATGACTCGTGTTTGGAGTGGAAATTACAATCAAATGAATATCCGGGTCATGTATGACGTCATCCATCGATTGAACCACAACCACATTTTCTATATCTTTTTTTGCTAGTGACTCCTTGACTGGATCTGTTGTAACTACTTTAGTAATGTTGAATCCCTCAACAGATCTGATGATGGTGCTATGAAATACACGTCCTGATAAACCATACCCGATTATAGCAACGTTAATTATGTCCATAACTACTCCTTTTCTTATAACCCATTCCACTTTTATATAATATCAAAAACCACACAAGTACCACGATTCCTGAAATAATATAGTTTTCCACAACGCCAGGATCAGTAATCAATCTGGTAATCCAAAATGTCGGGAATAGACCAGCGACATATAAAAACCACTCTGCTTTTATGAAATCAGCAAACACGAAAATGATTACAAAATTTAAAATCTTGGCATAAGTCAATCCGATAATTTTATCGCTAGCAATCCTAAAAAACAAAAGACCAATGGAAGCGGCAAAAACTGACAATAAGATAGAAATATAAAGTAAACTGAAAATGTTCAGATCGACCAGGTTCAAAATCACATCATTGACCATTGAGTATAAAAACGTGAATATAGATATAAAAATGATCCTATTCAGTAGATATCCTCTTCGTCCATAAGGCGTAACGAGAACCAGATCTATGATATTGCCATCCTTATCATCGAGCATCATAAACCCCATTACCACACCAAGCATATATGGAGTCATAAGTAATGTCATCGACAACAAATAAGGCTCAAGTGGTAATGAAAATTCAACATATTCAAGAGCTAAAGGCAGCAAAAAGTGAATCATAAGTTTAAATATGATCCCAATCATAAGAGGAACGAAAAAAAGCAGTGCCATAATCGGATCCCTCATAATCATTTTCAGGTCACTCACCATAATACGAAGAAAACTCATCATAATCCCCCATAAATCATATGTTTTTCAAACATAATAATTGCCTTTTTAAAAAGAAATAAATTGGAAATGATCAAGACCGTCACAGATAAAGAAGCTTCAGCAAATGAAATACCATGATAAGCTCCATACACCAATTTCAAACTTGCTATAGATGGGTAAACACTTAAAAACCATTCTTTGGGGAAGAATACCAATAGCACACATGGAAGAACAAGTATAATCATCCAAGGTATCATTTTTACAAAGAAGGCATTTAAATGTCTTGATTTCGTGGTGATCATGATCCCTATCAGCGTAAAAAAGACAGATGTCAAAATGACCCCAACAATCAAAAACAGATAATTCACACTACCAATATCAGATAAAGCTGTGATCAATAAAACAGCCAATACTGATATTAAACATAATGAGATCAACTTTGAAATCAAATATTCTTTTGTTTTAAGAGGTGTAACGGAAAGTGTTTGAATGATGCCTTGATCTTTTTCGAGCATGAGAATTCCACCAATAAAGAAAAGTCCTAAAACTGAAGGATCAGAAAAGACTATGATCGGCAACGCAATGTCCGCAAAATCAAAGGGCAATTGACCAAGTATCAATAAATAAATAAATGATATGAGTAGATATATGAAATAAAAACCCTGCTTAAATTGAAACAACATATCAGAAAACAAGGCTTTCCTAATTCTTATAAGCGACTGTCGATCATTCATATGAGGGCTCTCCCATTCAGTAAAATAAAAACTTCTTCCAGTGTCGCTTCTTGTGAATGGATAGTCAATATTCTATGATTTCTTAAAATATCTTCAAAAATCGGATTGTCTTTCAAATTTTCAAGTGGTAATTTTTCTGATTGAACCTCACCAAATTTTTCAAATTCTACTGTAACCATCGGCTTGCCATATTGAACCATCAAATTCTTAGGGCGATCAATTGCTGAAATCAGACCTTCATTGATAAATGCAACACGGTCACAGAGTTGTTCAGCGACGTCCATATGATGCGTGGTCAAAAAAATGGTTTTACCATTATTTTTCAGTTCAACAATGATATCCTTTATAATTTTCGCATTCACTGGATCCAGTCCAGATGTAGGCTCATCAAAAAAAAGAATGTCTGGATCATGCATGATTGCTCTTATAAAATTAAGGCGCATCTTCATACCTTTTGAGTAATCTTCAACTTTCTTATTTCGCTCCCCTTCGAGACCAACCCTTACAAGTAAACCTTCTATGTCCTTAGGAGCAGATCTATAATAAGATCCTATCAGTTTAAGATTTTCTCTGGCAGTCAATTTTTTATATAAATTAGGGAAATCAAAAGCCACACCTATTTTTTCATAAAAATTATAATCCCACATGCTTCTTTCTTTGCCCATGATTTCTATACTACCACCATAACCTCTGAGCAAACCTATAATCAAACGTTGTGTCGTTGTCTTTCCAGCACCGCTTGGTCCTAAGAAGCCGAAGACTTCTCCCTTGGCAATACTAAAACTCAAATCTTTGATTGCCTCTTTTGAAGATTTAGGATATGAAAACTGAAGATTACGAACATTGATCATTTTCAGTGTCTCCTTTGGATCAGATTCTTTTTCTTTTTGATTTGTTAATTCTAGTTTCAAAGCGGCTGAAAACCTTTAGTGTGATCCACATGATGACAACTGCGAACAGTGCAAGCATGTAATATCCAGCACCAATTACAAGCCCCAAACACGCCACTGACCAAAGTCCTGCAGCAGTAGTCAGACCTTTGACAGTAACACCCTCTTTGATAATTGTTCCAGCTCCCAGAAATCCCATACCACTGATAACTTGAGCTCCCATCCTCACCGGATCGGCATTGACATAACCAACTATCAGCTTGATATTGACATCCATAATCAGAGCGGATGCAACACAAACCAAAATATGAGTTCTGAGACCAGCTGGTCTGTTGATGGCTTCACGTTCCAGTCCGATTACACCACCAATAAAGACTGCTAATAATATTTTTATGATTGAATCCAGCTCTAAGAACATATTTCTCCTCCTAACAATCAAAACCTTCCCTGGATAGGACACCTTGAGTGTAATAATGCTTTATTTCTTTCATTTCAGTGACCAAATCTGCTAGTGCAATCAGCTTTTCAGGTGCATACCTTCCTGTAAGCACAACTTCAATGGATTTCTTTCTATGCTCTAGAGCAGCGATCACTTCATTTACATCAATAAGGTTATAGCATAGTGCGATATTGATCTCATCTAGGATTACTAGATCATACTGCTCAGACTCTAAAATGGTCGCACATTTTTGAAGAGCTTCTCTCGCAACCAAACGATCCTGTTCAGTAGGATCCTTGCTGATGAAGCAACCTTGGCCCAACTGTTCTATAACAATGTTTGGTAAAAAGTCCACAATTTTAGTCTCGCTGTACTTCATATCTTTGACGAATTGACCGATGTATACTTTCTTGCCTGCACATGCAGCTCTTATGGCCAGACCAAAGGCTGCAGTAGTTTTTCCTTTCCCATTTCCTGTGTATATATGCATAAATCCCTTACTCATAGAATTCCGCCAAACGCTCACCGTCATCAAGAGCAATTTTTCTGAGTTCGTTGACTTGTGCCTGTGTGCCTAGAACCATAAGTATATCTCCTACTTCAATCATAGTTTCTGAATGTGGATTGAAAAATATTTCTTTTTCTCCTCGTTTTCTAATCGCAAGTACAATAAGTCCAATCAATTCAGGTATTCTTAATTCCTTCAATGTCTGATTGCTCATCGGTGCACCTTTACGAACGATTATGTCTTCTAAATCATATTCTCGATCACCAACGTGAGTTATAACATCCAAAAATGAGATGACAGATGGTCTCATCATCAATGTAGCTATTCTCCTGCCTCCTATTTCATTAGTGGAAATAGTGTTGTTTGCACCTGCTTTTTTTAGTTTGGATGGAGAAGATTTATCGATAGCTCTTGAAATGATATATAATCCACTGTTCAATTGTCTGGCGGATAATACCGTATAGACGTTGTCAACATCTTTTGAAAGTGCGCTGATCAATCCTTTTGCACTGCTGATATTGGCTTGTTTTAAAACGTTCTCTTCAGTTGCATCTCCAACGATAGTGAGTATGTTTCTTTTGATCAATTGATTGGCCACGTCCTCATTGTTCTCAATGACGACAAATTGATAGCCTTTATTGATGAATTGCTCCACGACAACTTCACCTGTCTCGCCTGCTCCACAAAGTATATAATGATTGCTCAAATCTGCAATTTTTTTATCCATTTTCCTATTCCTCCATATATCTTTGATGCCGCCCTCAATTAGTGCGACCACGATGCTTGTGAATGTGTAACCTGCTGTACCGACCCCAAGAAAAATTACTGCCATCGTAAAAAATTTCGCTTGATCACTCATGACACCTACTTCACCGTAACCTACAGTTGAAATGGTGATGATTGTCATATATAATCCATCTATCAACGAGACGTCAAGCAAGAAGGAATATCCTATGGCTCCAACAGCCAGTAGTACAATGAACATAGCCAGTATAATAAACAATCGATTGAATTCCTTCATTTGGACCTCCTTTCTGAGATAATATCAATTATAATTATACCATTAAAATACAAAAAAGACGCGATGTTAACGCGTCTGGTCAGTTTTTTTATCCTTGTACAAATCTAAATCAGCAATTTTAATAATGTCATCAAGAGGCAAATCCTGACTTTGAGAAAAACCGAATCCAATAGACAAATCTATGGCTTTGTACTGATCAGCAGTTGGCTTGAAGAACTCTATAATCCGAGATTTGACTTTAATGTAATCATCATAATCAGCTCCTGGTAAGACCACCACAAATTCATCACCACCATAACGTGCGACGACATCGGTTTTTCTCGATGCCTCTTTAAGAGCAAGTGCAAATGCTTTAAGTACATGATCTCCCTCAGTATGACCATAAACATCATTGACCCTTTTGAAATGATTCAAATCCATCATGACAAACGCAAATTCCTGTGTAGGGACCATATGTCTATAGTTTTCAATGATATGAAACAAATAATGTCTGTTATATAATCCTGTGAGCTGATCAGTCACGGAAACATTGTATATACGGTGATGCTCATAATCGAAGTAACGATTCAAAGTGACAACAATTACAAAGAAAATCCCCGCTACGACCAAAAAGTTCATGATCAGATCAATGGAACGCATCTCAGGTGCTGAGTATATGGTGTATTGATCGGGATAAAGGGGTTCAAATTTCAGTAGAATAATCATTTCCACCACAATCGATATCGGAAAAATATATTCCCACCTTGTGTTAACCAAAATGATTGATATGAACAAAATCAGCACCGCATAAAAACTCATCGCACTATAGGATCCTGGTGAAGTCAACCAAGCAAGTGGCAAATAAATATTGCACAACAAAAGCAAGTAGCTGTTTTTTATCAGATTTTTGTTCTTTCCTTTTCTAAAAAGGAAATACATCAGATAAATCACAATCGCAGCTGTAACCGGATATATTATATTCACTATGGGTCTACTGTTTATTGTGTTGACCAGAGCCACTATTCCAAATGCAGAAATGCTTATGATCAATATCATTTGAAATATTTTGCTTTTGAGATCAACTAAAAATTTGTTTTCAGAATACACTTTTTTCATAACAATCACCTTAAATTATAATAACATTGAAATGTAAATTCGTATAGATTCAAATTAACTGGTCATAAACTTAAATTCTATGATATCCTATTATTAATTCTGAAGAAACGAGGAAATTTCCACTGTGAAAACCATAATAAAAAACGCAAAAATATATATTAACACAGGTCAATTTACTGAGGCTTTATGCATCGAAGATGGCATTATTAATCAGATAGGAAACTTTGAAGACCTTGATCAAACCAATATTGATGAGATCATCGACATTAAAGGCAAGACTATCTTGCCTGGTCTAAATGACAGTCATTTGCATCTCGCTTCTTTGGGGGAGTTCATCTTATCTTGTGATCTAACCACTGCAACATCCATCGATGATGTTATCAAAATAGGCAAAACTTTTCTTGAGGCAAATGCCCCTCAAATTCTCGTTGGCAGGGGATGGAATCAAGATTTTTTCGGACCAACTGATAAAAGAATGATCAACAAAAATGACCTAGACCGTATTTCAACTGAAATTCCCATCATATTCAGCAGGGTATGCGGTCATGTTTCTGTTGGCAATTCAAAAGCCATTGAGATGATAGGGCTCGATGACAATTCATTAGTTGATGGCGGAGAAATCTTGCTTGGCCCTGATGGAACTCCTAACGGGATCTTTACTGAGAATGCAGTTTACGCACTGTATTCCATTATTCCGGAAAAATCGTCCGAAGTTTTGGAAGGCGATATTGAAAGAGGAATGGAATACGCAATCAGTGTTGGTCTTACATCTGTCCAATCGTGTGATATCATGGGAACCAATTCGAAAATGGTGTTCAGCACCCTTCACAGGATGTATCGTGAAGGAAAGCTGAAGCTTCGGTATGGTCACCAATTCAACTATCAGAATATTGATGATTTCAAAGAATACCTTATGACCGAACATGTGACCGGTATATATGATGAACGCTTTTTATCAAAAGGAGCCCTCAAATTATTCAAAGACGGTTCACTCGGTGCTCGTACAGCCCTCATGTCAAGACCTTATGACGATGATCCCACTACTTGCGGCGTTGCCGCCTTAAGTGACGACCAGCTCTTTGAGATCTGTAACCTCGCTACTGCTAATAATGTCAGAATACTTACACATGCGATTGGTGATGCAGCTATCGAGAGCGTAATAAACGCTTATGAAAACACCTTTTCTGGTGAAACCAATCCATTGCGCCTCGGTATTGTCCACTGTCAGATCACTACACCAGAACAGCTCAAACGCATTTCTAAATTGGGTCTAACAGTAATGGCACAACCCATTTTTATAGATTATGACATGAACATCGTAAAATCGCGCGTTGGTTCTGAACTGGCAAGTACATCATATGCTTTCAAATCCTTGTTGGATTTGGGAGCACCTCTAAATTTAAGTACTGATGCTCCTGTGGAAAATTGCAATCCATTCCCAAACATTTACTCGGCAGTCACAAGACAATCCGTAAAAAATCCATCAGGCGAATGTTATCTAGAAAATGAAAGGCTGACAGTTGAAGAAGCGGTCGACGCATACACTATAGGAAGCGCTTACAATGAATTTAAAGAACACTTTAAAGGACGTCTCCTACCTGGATATGTTGCCGATCTAATCGTCCTTGATCAGGATATTTTCACTATTGAACCCAACAAAATCAAAGATATCAAAGTGAAAATGACCATGATTGACGGCAAATTAGTATATGAATCAAAATAATCAACAAAAGTCGATGTACCCATGATACACAATCATAGCAACATCGACTTTTTTTTAGCAATTATAATATAACGTCTTTACGTATGAAGTTACCATCCTCTAAATCTTGAAATGCTTGATTCAATTCTTCTCTAGTGTTCATGACAATCGGCCCGCCCCAGGCAATCGGCTCTTTTATAGGTTTCCCTGCAAACAGAAGAAATCTCAGCCCATCTTCTAGCGCAGTCAATTTAAAATGATCTCCGGCTTCAAACAATACTCCACTCTTTGCATCAACTGTATTTTCATTTACTAAACCACTGCCATATATAGTATAGATGAACAAGTTGTCTTCCGAATTGGTGACAAGATCAAATTCGATGTTTTTTTCCAGTTCAACATCCAAAAATGTCATTTTGACATAATCTCCATGGACAGCTCCAGAGATTCCATCATACTCGCCTGAAATCACCCCTACTGTTGATCCGTCTTTTACGACTTTAGGAACATTATCAGATACTATATCCCGATACTGTGGTCTGGTCATCTTATCTTTTGCTGGCAAATTAAGCCACAATTGAACACCAAGCATATGTTCACATGCTTGCGGCATCTCTTGATGCAAAATTCCTCCACCTGCAGTCATCCACTGGCATCCACCATCAAGTATACTGCCTTTGTTACCCAGACTGTCACCATGTTCAATATCACCTTGAATCAAATAAGTGACTGTTTCTATCCCTCTATGCGGATGCCATGGAAATCCTTTGATATAATCCTCAGGATTATATGAATCAAATGCATCCAGCATCAAGAAAGGATCGAAATCCACCACATCTGGTCTACTGATCACCCTTACTAGATGAACGCCAGCTCCATCTTGTGTTTTTTGACCTTTCACGATTTTTTTTACCCCTCTTAACATCATACTCCTCCTAATACAACGATATAAGTCCATGATACCCAATATATCTCACAAATAATAATTAATATAATATGCAATTTTAATGCCAATCGCTTGAAATGGGACAAAATGGGTAAATATAATATAGCTGAAAGGGCTTGAAAGGAAGTGATTATGATGTTAAATATCGTCCTTCAGGATAATCTAAAAGCTTATCTTAAGAAACACCATCATGATACAATTTCTCTAAGACTCGTTCATAACGACTATGCTACTGGGAATATCAATACAATCAATCCGGAAATTCATTTTAAAAAGCCATATTCACCAGAAAACTACAACGAATACCATATTGATGATGTAACAATTTATATTGACAAAGAAGCAGAAGCTTATGACGATACTTTGGAATTTGTAGAAGAAAAAGCACTTGCTTTACATCACTGTCATGTTAAAGGTCTCAAACTGGACAAGGTTGAGATGTAACGGAACGAAAAAAGATGCGTATACTGATTTTGTATACGCATCTTTTTTTCTATTGTCCTAATACAATGTGTTCAAGAATTCTTACAATCGCGGGATCATAAGATTGTCCACCATCTTTTTTTACGACTTCTATAGCTTCTTTGGGGTCCATCATAACTTTATTGTATTTGTTGGTTAATTCATCATAAGACTCAGCCACAGTGATTATTCTTGAATAAAGTGGAATATCCTCACGAGACAAGCCCTTGGGATACCCAGAACCATCCCATTTTTCATGATGCATCAGTATGATCTCAGCCAAATCAGTTGTTTCATCAAATGCATTCAATATTCTATATCCCATGATGACGTGATTTTTGACCTCTTCATTTTCATAATCCATTGGGACTTCATCATTTTGAACCAGAAGATCGTCAAGAGTGATTTTTCCGATATCATGATAATATCCTGCTTCTTTCAATCGTTTACACTCATCTTGGGTCAATCCCAACTTCATTCCAATTTGCATCGAAAGTTCACTCACATTTTTAGAGTGTTCCAGTTCTCTATTGCTTGTATTATGAAGTTTAGAGATCAAATGTTTAATTGTATCTGTGTTCAGCTTCTTGCTATTGAGTGTCTTATCGATATACATATGTTCTTCAGCCAATTTCATAACTTCAATGATACTTTGATTTGAATTGTACATGACTGCACATCCGATCGAAATACTGCCTTTAAATGCTGAGAATTGAACATTCGAAAATTCTTCTTTAATTCTGGATGCAATATTTTTCGCATTATCTATATCAGTTTGTTTGAGTACCAATGAAAATTCATCTCCACCTGTCCTTGCAATGAGATCATCCGCTCTACATATTTTGACAAATGATTCAGCAGCCGTCTTAATCAACAAATCGCCTTCACTATGTCCAAATATGTCATTGGTCAATTTTAGACCATCGACGTCTCCGATTAATATTGAAATCGGAAAATTGTCCACATGATTGATCACCTTCAATTGGTTTTCAAAATACATCCGATTGTAAAGCCCAGTCAATGAATCATGATTACTTAAAAACTCGATGTGATTCTCATTAAGCTTTCTTTTCGTGATGTCCATGAACGTCACAACAGTTCCAACAACTTCCCCATTTTTCTTCTGAGGGTATGAATAATACTCTACTTCGAAGGTTGTGCCATCAGCTTTCCAGAACACCTCGTCATTTGAATGGATCCCCTCACCTTTTATTGCTGCTTGCCTGATTTTACACTCTATAAGGTTCATCTCAGATCCATCACGGTTTTTATGAATCAAAGTATGCATATCCTTCCCAATGAGTTCATCTTGATGTGAATATCCAAGAAATTCGATGCAACTTTCATTGCAAAATGTACACACGCCTTCAATGTCGATACCATAAATACCTTCGGCAGTGGAATCCAGCAGTAGTCTCAGCTGTTCTTTATTGTCGTTTAACTCTGCTGTTCTTTCACTGACTCTTTCCTCTAAAGTATTAATCATCAGCTGAAGTGAATCTGCCATCTTGTTGAATGCCAGTGACAATTTTCCTACTTCATCATCCTTTTGGAATTTTACTCTATTATTGAATTCACCTCTAGAGAATTTTTCAGTGACATCAATCAATTCATAAAATGGTGTCAAATAGTTTTGTGTGATTTTTATGTAAATTATGATGGAAGAAATCAAAGCAATTGCGGTTAGAATTATCGTGAAGTACATATTTTGAAAAATATTATCTGTAAACAGTTCCTCAGGAATAGCTGTGACAATGACCCACTCAAGGCCTTTGTTATCATACTCAGTAAAATGAATATGTAATTTTCCATATTCCGTATTGACTCTTTGGTCGTTTTCTCCTAACGACATATAATCATCAAATGCCTTTGCAACAACTTTTTGATTGATGTCTTCAATCTTGAGCCTTTCTACCTCGCCTGAATCATTTGAGATAAAGTTGTTCCTTCTCAGCGAGTTGGCGACAACAAGTCCTGACTTATCAACGATATATGCGACCGATTCACCATCGCCGATGACTTCACGAAGATAATCGTTCATTTTGGATAAAGTGACATGAGTTCCCATCACTCCTATAAACTCATTATTCTTGTCATAGACTGGATGAGCTGCAGATACTGCTAAATCATCCATGACGAAGTGTTTATATACAGGCGAAAAATATGCGGTCTCCTTTTCTTTTGCGACTTCATACCACGCTCTGGTTCTGGGATCGAAGATACCTGCATCCACCACTTGTTTGCCAGTTGTCAAATCATCATTGACAGCATAGTAGATAGAATGTCCTGCAGTCTCCAAATTGTTTTTCATTATCTCGATTTTCTCGTCACCATTTCTTCGAGCACCATAATAATAGCCCGATTCATCACCGTAACTGAAGCTATACAAGGCGTCTTTATTAAACGATAGTAATACATTCATAAAAAAGAAATCACGTTCCGCGTCATTCTCCAGGTCAATGATGCCCTCTTCAATCATTTTGTGGTTGTGCTCATTGATATGTAACGGAACACTGATGAATGCATCGATTTTGGAATAAATGTCATCACTCATATTGGAAGACATCTCAAGAATCAAATTCTGAGTGGAATCATACCAATTTGAAAAGACAAAGTAACCGATGGAAGCGACAGTAATCAATGTAGTTGTGACAAACGTGATGATTATTATGCTTCTAAGTCTGGTTTGTTTTTTTATTTTCTTTGGCGACATCAATCGTTCACTCCTTTGAACCACACTAAAGTATAACTTTGACTCTTCCTACACTTCCAGATTCCAACATGACTTTTATGCCATGAGGGTGATTAGGTGAGTTGGTCAAAATTTTTTTTACGATTCCTTCAGTCAACTTACCGCTACTCTGGTCTTGCTTTTGAACTATCATAACTTTTGAACCTATTTTTATGTCAGTTCTTATGGATCCATTCATTTGTTTACCTCACATCTATAATCTTATTCAGTTCATAACGGGTTATGAATAGTGTCAATATGGCCGCTGACCATGTCGTTGTGACAATTCCAATCCAAATGCCCACCAGCCCCATGCCAAGAATACTTCCAAGCAATGTAAACAAAGCAAATGGCATCAAAAGCTGTCGATAAACACCAATCAAAATGGCATAACGTGGTTTTTTTATAGCCTGTAATATGGAAAGGCAAACATTTAAGATAATATATGCATTGAATGCAAGAAAGTCGATTCTTAAGTATCTAGCCCCCTCAAAAACAACTTCTTTCTCTTGATTGAAAACACCTACAAGAATAGGTGCCAATGGAAATACTACAATCATAGCAACCGTCATGATTATGGCCCCAACTTTTATGGCTTCATGGTAAGTCGCTCTAACCCGCTCAATATGGCCAGCACCGAAATTTTGACCTGCGATGGTCATCGCAGCTGTGTTTAATCCAAGTGCAGGCAAAAGCGCAATCTGTTCAATCCGCATTGCGGCACCATATCCTGCGATACTGGCATCGTTGCCATGTTTGTATATAAAGTAGTTGATCATAAAAATTCCAATAGCAATTGTCATGAGGTTTAATGATGCCGGTATGCCTTGGGACAAGATATCGGTTTGCACTTCAACAGTATAAGTTTTCCTATCAAATATTCCTACATCCAATTTTAAAAGTTTTATACATTTATATCCCAAATAAATATTGCCAACAATTTGAACTACTACTGTCGCAATTGCAACTCCAAGCGTTCCAAGTCTCGGCAGTCCAAATGGGCCATATATGAAAAGCGGGTCCAAAATCAGATTCAAAAAAAAGCCGATAATCAAGAAATTCCTATACGGTTTGGTTATGCCTCTTGAGGAAAGCAAAGCGTTCATTGCTGAATTGAGACCAAAGAACAATGTACCGGCGTAAATGCCTCTGACATACCTGGTACCTTCTGCAAGCGTTTCATTTTCAGCACCTAAAAGTCTCAGTAAATCAGGTGAAAAAACAAAACCGATTATAGTTAGAATAAGACTTATAAGTATCGTCAAAAAAATACCATTTGAAGTGAGTGAACCCACGAGTCCATAATCTTTTTTGCCATGTGCAATGGAAAGTAATGCCGATAAACCTGTACTTATACCTGATACTATAGCAATCAGTATGAAAAATATTGAAAACGACAGGGACATCCCAGCTAAAGATGCAGTACTAAGACGTCCTGCATAAAAAGTGTCCACAACATTAAACATTGTATTGAAGAACAGACCCACGCTGACTGGTATCGCCATGGTCAAAAGTTGTTTTTTTATGTTCCCTGAAGTAAAATCATCATTAATCACATTTACACTCCTATCCTTTCAGATGTTTGTCCATATGGTCATGATCTGGATTAAACCAGACTTCCTTTTCACTTTTTCTCAACTTGCTGTCGACCATATCCAAAAAATCAGCTCTAAGGCGCTCGTGCTCCATATATTCAATAATTCTAAGAATTGAAACGTTGTATTCAGTTGATGCAACAATTATATTGATCCTCTTTTTCAAGTGCTCAACTTTATGACGGAGGTCACTTATTGATTCTTCTATTTCTGAGACTACAAAATCAAGATCATCTGACAAATGCAGTTTGCTGATCCTATCGATGGATTCCTGCAATGGTGTCGATGAGAATATCTTATCATTGTGAAGATTGATGATAATAGGAATACCTGCCTTCTCGGAAAAGTTAATTACATCAGAAAGTGAAAAAGCACTTACATCATTCTCCAGTTTTAGCACATCTTTCACACGTTGTGGCAAAGTATTCAGCACTTCGGATGAATCACCTGTTGACCGATCCAAATTGATGATTATATTAGTTATTGGAATCGTATCAAAACATCTCATAAAATTATCCCACCACTCTGCTGAATGTTTTGGATCATAATATCCGAGGTGCAAAGAGAACTGGATATCATGAGCTAAGCAAAGCTCAGAAGCCGTCTTGATAATATGAAAAGTCCGTTCAAAATCATCACCATTCAATGATGGGAGAATATATGCATACCCAAATTCGCATTCCATAAGATCATCTCCATAACCCGCCGATTTAAAAAAGAACCCAAAAACTGGGTTCTTAAGAATTCTAAGTATGAATACGAAGTTTTTCAATCCGATTTCGATCGACCTCTTCCACTACAAATCTGACACCTTCATATTCAATAAATTCATGCGGTTCAGGTAGATAACCGAATGTACCGACAATAAATCCACCAATGGAATCGAAGTCCTCTGATTCGATATGGATCCCAATCAGATCATTGACGTCATCTATTCGAGTACTGCCTTCAACCACATACTCATCTTCCTTAATCACTTCAATATCTTTTTCATGGTCATCATATTCATCGCGGATGTCACCAACGATCTCTTCAATCAGGTCTTCCATTGTGACTACTCCAGCAGTTCCACCGTATTCATCCAGTACAATTGCTATCGGTAATCGTTTGACTCTGAGTTCTTGGAACAATTCCGTGATTCTTTTGAATTCAAATGTTAGAAAAGGTTCTCTCATGTAATCGTGTATATTGAACTCCGCATTTTCCGAAGCTTTGAAGATAAGGTCCTTGATGTATAGTATTCCGACAATATTGTCTGGAGTTTCCACATATATCGGTATTCGTGAAAATTGTTCTTCTCTAAAGGTCTCAATTATTTTGTCATAAGATGAACTGATTTCAAGAGCGACCATATCGGCACGTGGCGTCATGACATCCCTCACTTGGGAATCACCGAACTCAAAAACATTATGAATCATTTGTTTCTCGTCGACTTCCAGTACACCTTCTTCGTGACTCACGTTGACCATGGTACGAAGTTCATCTTCAGTGATAAACGGTTGTGATTCTGCGGGTTTCCCACCAAGCAAGCGAATAAACCCTTTGGTTACAAAAAGTAAAATTGTTACGATCGGACTCAAGACCACAGTCAGAAAAGTTATAAATCTGGCAATCTTCAGTGAAAAATACTCCGAATGTTGCGCCGCTAGAGATTTTGGAGTGATTTCTCCAAATACCAAAATGAGCAGTGTCATCATTCCAGTTGCGATTCCAATACCTGCACTACCCAAATAATGAATGGCAAGCGATGTCGCAAGCGCAGATGCACCTATATTCACCACATTGTTTCCAACTAAAATTGATCCCAATAACTTACTTGGATTTTCAACCAACTTACTGACTACATCGGCATTTTTGACTTGTTCTTCCACCAAATGTCTGATCCTGATTTTACTGAGTGACATTAATGCTGTTTCAGTTGCCGAGAAGAATGAGGACATTCCAATCAACACCACTAAAAGTATAAATTGCCAACCCGTTTCTGCATCCAAAGAAAACCACGCTCCTAATTATTTAATTATTTACACTTAATACCCAAAATTATATCACAAAAACGTTAACCGTTCCACGCTAGATTTTCTTAACAAATTCAGATTTGAGTTTCATGGCTCCAAACCCATCAATTTTGCAATCGATGTCATGATCTCCATCGACTAAACGGATATTTTTGACACGGGTTCCCATTTTGAGAACTGATGAACTCCCCTTAACTTTCAAATCTTTAATGACCGTTATAGTATCGCCATCGCTGAGTAGGTTGCCATTAGAATCTCTGACAACTTTCTCTTCAGATCCTTCAGAGCCCAGATCCAACGACCATTCATGACCACAATCGGGACAAACCAATATACCATCCATTTCGTAAGTATACTCTGAATGACATTTTGGACAATTTGGTAATTTATACATTAATACTTCCTCCTAAATATTGGTAATTTCTTTTTTAAAATCCACTCAAGAGATTCTAAAAAAAACCTCGAACTTCCACTCGAGGCTACTCATACATATGAAAATGCTCCTGATAATAATTATAAGATATTTCCAAAGTTATATCAATGTAAACCGTATTAATCAATTCCAAGAAGTATTCTCACTGCATAATCAACTCCCCTTTTTCTAGAAAGATTTCTCCAATGATTCAATTGATTCTTAGACCGGTTTTGAGTTCTTACAATGGCTTTTGACAAGTCTTCTTCATTAAAACTATTCGGATCTAATATTTCAGCCAAACCATTACTCTCAGCATCAAAAGCAACATTAAATTGGTCACTTGAAAAAGGAAGGATCACCATAGGTGTTCCATAATAAAGAGCTTCGGTAAAGGTATTGTTACCTCCATGATGAATTACTAAATCCATGTATGGCATCAGACCAATCTGAGGTAAAAATTCTTCAATAACATCATCAGACGAGAGAAAGGATCTAAGTATCTCGACATTTTTTCCTGCTGACACATATAGAACTGCTTCTGGATGATACATCTTACAACCAATGACTAGTTTTTTCATAACATCTTCTCTAGCGGACAGAAAAGTACCTAGTGAAATCATTATTTTCATTTTGGGGTGTTTGACTTGCTCTAACCACTTAGTACTTAAAGACATTTCATCAAAGGAATGACCAATAAAAATTTTGGATGGTTTCTCATTGAGTTCTTCTTGATTTCCTCTAAAATCCAAATAGTTGTAAACCACCGCAATATCTGAAACCAATCTGAATGCATTACTTATCTTTTCATGACCTTCCTTGTACCTTAAAAGAATCTGATTAAAGACATCGGTAAACATAATCTGTGTCTCCGTCAAAGTCTTCTCAATCAATTCCAACTTTTTAGCACTTAGTTGTATAGATGACGGCCATTTTTTTGGAATACCATATACACTATTCACATCAGGAATAGTCTGAGGATGAGGTGGGCAAAATGTGATAAATGGTTTATTACTTGCATGCAAAGCAATGGTGACACCATATGAGAGAATATCAGCAACATACACATCAATCTTCATTTCATGATCAATCCGCAAAATTGATTCAATCAACAATTCCGGATTGTAAAGCATATCCGCTTTACGATGTTTTGATTGTGTAATCAACGTTTCCGCCGGACCGAATTTGGTCGAATGAAAAAAAGCTTCTAGTCTATTTTGCTCTTCTACAGGTTGTGAAGTTCTTTCAGCAGTTCCTAAGTTCTTGTTGTTGCTTATATCCAGTTCATAAAAATCCATACCTGAATTTAAGATCAAGTCCTTAAACTCAATGCTGCAAGCGAAAGTAACCTTACAACCATACTTCAAAAACCCCATTGCAAAGTACAACAATGGATTGAAATGAGAATAAAAAGGTGGACTAATGAAAAAAAGATGATTGTACATTATCTTTTACTCCCTTCCAAAGACAAATAAAAGGTTAACATTTCTTGGGAAACTTTGTCCATTGTATAATGATTCAGAACAGTTTCCTTACCATTTTCTTGAATTTTACAAAACCTTTTTTTCGTTATATCCGACTTGTAAATAATTTTTTCTGACTCATTGGCTATAGACGACCATGATTTGGTATTAATCAAAAATCCATTGATTCCTTGTTTTATATAACTTTTCACACCACCATTTAACGGTGCTATGACTAAATACCCCTCTGATAGTGCTTCCAAAATCGCTATTCCAAATTCTTCCTTTTGACTTGAACATAGATAAATATTAGGAATATTATAGCTTTTACTCATGATTTTCTTCTCGATGATTCTAATTTCGTTGTTGGAAAGAGCACCAATGTGACAAAATCTATTTCTTAAATAAGGGTTTGCTTTCAAGTAATGCTCGAAAGTATCCATCATTCTTTTTTCTTCTTCATTGGGGTTGTCCTTGTTTCCACCAATAATTAGTAAACGATAATCATTGGAAAATCTACTGTTTCCCCAAGCTTTAATTAAGTTATCTTGTCCTTTCATCTGATTCAAACGCCCTACATTCAATATTACTGGATTTTCGAAAAATGCCTCAGGAATTCCAAAAGTCATTATTTTTTCGTTGCAATAATCTTCATCGTAGTCGTCTGGACTCACTGGTGTAGACTCTATTGCTTCATCGATCATACTGAATTTACTAGCTATAACTGTATCCATCAACTGCGGGAAATACTCTTCAAGCTCTTTTTTAACTTGTGCTTTTCCTATTCCAAGTATGCCATCACTTTTAAAAATCAATTCATCACCAATACTTATTCTATTTAGGCGAGAAAGGCATTCCAATTGATCAAAATTTTTCAGTCGTCCACGTTCATCAGACATACTTCTATGTGGATCTGGCGTTAAGGTAAATACAAGTTTTTTCCCCAAGCGTTCGCTCAACAATGCGATGGCTTTTGAAGCATTATCAAGATATCTGATATGAAAAATATCCGGATTAATTTGAGTTCTTTCAAAGAATCTTTTAAAGAACCTCATTATAAAATGCTCTTTTTTAACAAAAGGGTCTGCGATAGAATCATTGATATAAATTGGCATTCTAATTGATAAGTGATTGTCTGAGTAGCTATAAATCATAGGTTTATCATTAGACCATTCATTATTGATACTAATTGAAATAACCATAGAAACTTTCTCATCCTTAGATAAAGCGTTTCCTAAACTCTTTAGTAATACAGCTATACCACCATTGTTCCCTTTGCCATCATTATCAAACTCACCTTGGAACATTGACTGTATTAATACAAGTCCCTTCTTATTGAATTCAATTTTATTTTCAAAGATTTTTACAAAGTCTTCAAAAATTTTTTTTCTCTTTACAAAAGCAATTATAGGTTCTTGGCTTAATAAGTCTTTTGAATAAACATCTGCCAGCAAACTCAAAATTTGAATCTTAATGTTATCAGGTAAATCCATATTCATACAATTAAAAAGAAAATCTTGGTATCCGTTGATTTTAAAATGATACATATAATCAATTAAGATAGATACTATGTCATAATCGTTTTTATGGATAGAAAAAAGTACTGTTAAATCATAATTTTTAAATACATTTATATCACATTCAATGCATATGTCAATAAGACTAAACATTGCTGCTTTATTAATCGTTTTAGTCGTCATAAACTTCAGTATTTCTTGCTCAAATATTTTTTTAGAGATTTGATTCCGATTATAAATGAAAAAATCAACGATTATTTTGTCCAAATAATCGTTTTCTCCTAATGACATCATGGCATTAATTAATTCACTCTGTGAAGGTATTGATTTCATACTAAGGTTTAAGATTCTTTCTACACTTTTTAGCAGTGATATATCTTTTATATTATGAACTTTATCGTGTTTCATGTATGTCTCTAAAAAACGCAAAGAAAAAGTTGTTGATTCTCCATCTTGAATAAGTGTTTTTCTTAATTTAATAAATTCGTTCATTATGTCACCTCTTGTTTCTTAGTCGGGGTATACAATGATTATTTAATCATGTATGATGTTTACGAATAAATTATATCACATTACGTGATTTAAATCAAACGCTTATCCTTTGGAATTTTAATTAAATTACTTTAAGTAATATTATTTGTACATAACACATGCAAAAGCCCTTGAGTATTTATTGCTATACTCAAGGGCTTACTTCTTACATTATTCTAGTTATTTATTTTTGCGCTTCTCTAACTTTACTACCGTCTCCACATGCATACTGTGTCCAAATAGATCCACAGGCTGAACTTCCATAACTTCGTATAGATTGTCAGAACAAAGTGTTTTAAGGTCCCTGGCCAATGTCGATGGTTTACAGGAAACATATACGATTCGCTCTGGCATCATTTTAAGAATGCTCTCAAGCACTTCTGGTTCACAACCGCTTCTCGGTGGATCAACAACAACCACATTCGGTAAAATACCCTCTTCCAAAAGATTAGGTGTGATTTCCTCAGCTGTACCAATTATGAACTCTGCATTTTTTATGCCGTTCATTTCAGCATTTTGAATTGCATCATTTACCGCATCCGCATAACTCTCGACACCATATACCTTTTTCGCCTTTTCAGCCAGGAACAAAGACAAGGTTCCTGTACCTGAATAGAGGTCCATTACAGTTTCCTCACCAGTAAGTACAGCAAACTCAAGAGCGGTTTCATACAGTTTTAAAGCCTGTTCACTATTAACCTGGAAGAAAGATAAAGGAGATATTCTAAAATCAAGATTGCCGAGATGATCCACAATGGAATCCGCACCGTAAAGAATCTTATTTTCTGTTCCAAACACACTTGGTCCCAGATCCAGATTGATATTTTGTACTACAGATACAATCTTAGGATTGGCTTTGATCAACAAATCAACGAGTGCTTTGGTCATAGTCAAAGATTTCTTATATGTGACTACAATTACCATAACAGATTGACCATCATCAGATTGTCTGATTGCAAGATGTCTGATCATACCTTTTTTTGTTCTCTCATCAAATGCAGGCACTTTAAAATCATTCATATAATGCTTGAATGCTTTGATTATGCTGGAATGTCCTTCATGTTGAATCAAACAATCCGCGATATCCACAACACGATGAGATTTTTTTTCATAGAATCCGATTTGCACTTTACCGTTTTGTTCTTTGACCGGATAAATTCCTTTGTTACGATAACGATATGGTGATTCCATGCCTATGGCCGGTTTGACAATTGTGCCATCAAAGCCTCCAATTCTGGTCAGTGCATCCGATACCCATTTGCTTTTGAGCAAAAGTTGCTGATCGTAGTCTATATTTTGAATCTGGCAACCACCACATTTATCAAAATATGGACAAGGTGCGTCAACTTTGATACTGGAATGCTTTACCCATTCGGTGGCACGCGCCCATCCATAACTCTTCTTTTTTTCTCCAGGGATGCAAAATACGCGATCTCCTGGAACCGTGTTCGGTATAAACCATGTGAAGCCTTCATGTTTTCCAACGCCTTCGCCATCTTCATTGAGATCGACAATATCAATTTCCAATGGCTTAACGCTAATTTTTTCGTTTTTCAAACGTATTCCTCCTGAGTTTCTTATTATTCAATACAGTATACCACTTTTTTAAACAATAAAAAACCAGACATTTGTCTGGTTTAATAATAAGCTTTCGTATCAATTGGAATTTCTGTTGCCCAGAATTACAGGGATAACCAATTTTTCCTCACCGTTACGTATGATTTTCACTTCTATCTTGTCACCAGGTTTAAGCCCTCCAAGATACTCCGTCAAATCAGCCATATTGTATATTTTAACATCATCTATGCCTATGATAAGATCTGCCTCTTTAAGTCCAGCTTCAGCAGCAGGTGAGTTTTCATAAACGTATCTGATCATAACACCCATTGGAATCTCATAGAGCTCTGAATCATCCTCATTGATGTCCACACCACCAATACCAATAAATGGTCTGGCGACATATCCATTCTTGATGATTTCTTCAACAATCGGCATCATAGCGTTGGAAGGTATTGCAAATCCAATTCCTTCAACTAGAGTATCCGCTATTTTTGAAGTGTTGATCCCAACAAGTTCACCCTTTCGGTTGACCAGTGCGCCACCTGAATTACCAGGATTGATTGCTGCATCAATCTGAATATATTTCATACTGTTCTCATCTTGAACGTCGCGATCAACCGCACTGACAAAACCGGCAGTCAATGTTCTGTCATAACCAAGTGGATTCCCAATGGCAATTGCAGGTTCTCCTACTTTCAGTTCATCAGAATCACCAACGCCAATTGGCTTAAGCGCTGATAACATCAACTCAGGAATATCGTTTTTCTTGATGGACAAAACAGCAAGATCAGTATCTGAATCATGTCCTACTAATACAGCATCCACAACAAGACCATCTGAAACATCCACAACAACTTCAGTAGCACCGTCAATTACATGAAAATTTGTTACTATATGGAATAAGTCCTTGGTCTCACCTATGATAACGCCTGACCCGGAACCATCAGCAGTTCTTTCTACATTGAACCAATCATAGTAAGTCTTCTTACTGGTGATTCCAACAATCGATCCACTCACATTGTCATATATCTCAGAATAGCCAACTTCAGATGATCCAAACTGTCCAGGTTTTTCATCCATATAATCAACCACTGATGTATAAATTTCAGAACGGTAATTTGATTTTAAGAGTTCATCGATTTTTTCGTCAAGTGCAGCTTCATTGATATTGATCTGTCCATAATAATAACCGATGGTATAGGTACTTCCACCTACGAGTGTTAGAATCAATAAAAAAGCCACGACCTGTTTCCATCTTTTCTTCTTTTTTATCGGTACTACGAGTTCTTCTTCAGGTTCACTATTTATTACAGTTCTTTCCTCTTCAATTATTTCTTCTTCACCAAACTCTTCAAATTGCTTGTCATCCATTTTGATCACTCCTCATAAATAACTAAAACATTGTGTGAGAAATTTTCGGCAATTCCACTTTTAAGACTCCATTTTTAAGTGTCGCCCTAATATTTTCCTTGTCCACCCGTTCCACTAGAAAATTGCGTCTGAACGCTCCATATCTTCTTTCCCGGCGTATAAAATCATAATCGTCAACTTCATTGACCTCATGTTTTTGTGCTATGATGCTCAAAAAATTGTTTTCATATTCGATTGTAATATTATCAATGGAAAAACCAGGCAGTTCAGCTTCTACTACAAAACGTGTCTCATTCTCACGAACATCCACATCGAAAGTATTGATAACACTTTCACCTTTTTTGACTACACAGCTGACCTTTTCTTCCATTACATCGTAAAACAGTTGATCCAGTGCTTGTCTATGCTTGGAACTGAGTTTATCCGGATTCATTTTCAACAATTTTACACACCTCCTACACTACAAATCTTATTCTATTTTTTTTAACAGAGTATGAATAATTAATAAATCTTATTTGAAAATTTGAGTTGATACAGTGAATATAAACGCTACACCGATGTCTTCATTACTATAGACCTCAATTTTTTCATGATGTGCTTTCACGATTTCCTTGACAATGGATAGTCCAAGTCCCGAAGATGCTTTCTCAAGTCCTCTTGATTTGTCAAGTTTCGTAAACCGATCCCAGATGGCCTCAAGTTCTTTTGGCGAGAGTACCCTTCCAGTATTGCTTATACCAACGAAGTACTTGTCTCCTTTAAGCTCTGTCCTGATACTGATGGTGCCATCCATATCCACAAATTTTGTGGCATTGTCAAGTAAGTTGAATATAACACGCTGTATGGATGCATAATCTCCATGTGCTTTCATTTTGTCGTGAGAAAGATCAATTGTAAGTTTGATTCTTTTCTCAATAATGCTTTGTTCAAAACTGTCCAGTACATTGATGATCATCTCATTCAGATCGAAATCAGTCTTATTCAAAACGAGCGCTCCACTTTCCATCTTCGAGAGATCAAGGAGGTCGTTGATCATTTTGATCAGTCGATCACTTTCATTGAGTACGATCTTAAGATAACGCTCTTTCTTATCTTCTTCAATTGTTCCATCCAGCATTCCTCTTGTATAACCTTTGATGTTGGTGAGTGGTGATCTAAGGTCGTGTGAAAGACTGGATATAAACATTCTTTTTGTCTGTTCCTGTTGATTGAGTTCATCGGCCATTAGGTTGAAACTCTCTGCCAATTGTCCAAGTTCATCTTTTCTGTTTATGATGATCTTTTTTTCGAAGTTGCCTTCAGAAATGTATCTTGCGGCATCGTTGATGACTTTTATTTCGTAACCCATCCGTTCAGTTATCAAAAATATCAGGATTACAGCCAAAATTCCGGAAAAAGAAAGTGAAATGAATATTATGACAGACACCTTTGAAATGGTATCCTCAATTTCAGGCATGGGAATATTCACGAACATGGCGTATCTAGTTTCTCCCACAGTAAAGGGATAACCCACTCTAAGTATTCTTTCGGTGTAAAGATCTTTATAAAAGACTTCTCTACTGGTTGTAGATCCAGAGAACACGGTTTTAATATCCTCCGTGAGTTCCTGGTACTTGTCTGGATCAATCGAAACGCGGTCTTCTTCAGTAGTGTAAAGCGCCCCTGACTCTGTGAAGAGCCAAATATTGGCGCCAGTATACCCATCGAGCAGCATAATCTGCTCTTGCAGTAAGTTCAAACTGATTGAATTAAGATATCTACTATTTACAAGTTCCTCATAATTGGAAATCCTTTTGACAATCAGGTCCGTTTCATGACTCACAAAATAGATGTCCAGAACTGACCGCACACCTATGATAATCAAAATGAAAGATATGAGAAAAATAAGAATATAAACAAATGCAAATTTATGAAATATCGTCTTCATTACATGTCCTCTTAATCCAGTTTAAATTTGTATCCTACACCCCATACTGTTTTAATTTCCCAGCCATTGTTCTCTCTTTCAAATTTCTCGCGCAATCTTTTGATATGGACATCGACGGATTTCGTTTCACCGAAGCAATCATAACCCCAGTTTAGATCGAGCAGTTGCTCTCTTGTGAAGACTCTGTTGGGATTATTCACAAGATAATTCAGCAGTTCGATTTCCTTAGGGGGCAATTCGAGAACAGTGTCAAAATAAGTGACATTGTAATCGATCATATTAATCGTCAGATTCGGTACGGAAACAATACCTTCGGTATCCGGTTTATCGTTGCTCATAAATCTTCTGATGACCGCTTTCACACGTGCAGTCATTTCTTTGGGTTCAAATGGTTTTACTATATAATCGTCCGCACCAAGTTCTAGTCCGAGCACTTTATCAAACGTCTCGTCTTTGGCTGTCACCATGATTACGGGTGTCTTTCCTAACTTTCTGATTTCTTTAAGAGTGTCATAACCATCCATACCTGGCATCATGATATCCAGCATGATCAAATCAGGTGTACTTGTCTTTAATGCTTGAACGCCTTTTTCGCCACTCTCATATTGCTCAACAACATAACCTTCTTTGACGAGATATAACGAGATCAATTCTCTGATGTTCTCATCGTCATCAATGACAAATATTTTCTTATTCACAGCAACCCCTCCTAAATGAATCAATATAAAAAAGAGCATTATATGAATAATGCTCCATTTTGTCTTACAAATACTATTATACAATATTTATTATCAGATATCTATTTCTTATCATGAATGAAATTTGAACAAATTGTGTCCATCAACGGTTAAGGAATGCTTTGTAAGCTTTAAACGTCATGTATACATCTACCTTGCTGACAATCTCATATGGCGCATGCATGCTAAGAACCGGCACTCCACAATCCACTACTTCAGCGTTGGAATTTGCCAGTATATAGGCAATAGTACCACCACCACCTTGATCCACTTTTCCAAGTTCACCAATTTGCCATACCACATCATTGTCGTTGAATATTTTTCTCACTTCTCCTAAGAATTCAGCGTTCGCGTCATTACAACCACCTTTGCCTCTAGCCCCGGTATATTTAACGAGTTGAACACCTTTTCCTATATGAGCTGAATTGCGTTTTTCGTAAGCTGCAGCAAAATTTGGATCATATGCGGCACCAACATCACCTGACAACACTTTAGTATTTGAAATTGCTCTTCTAAGATAAAGATCATTGTAGTTTGGCTCTTGAAGCGCGATCAATTCAGCAACAATATTCTCAAAATATCTGGATTGCGATCCAGTATTTCCTTGACTGCCAACTTCCTCTTTATCCATGAACATTCCACATGCGGTAGTTGCCACATCTTCCAGTTCAAATATTGCCATGACGCCAGTGTAGCTACAAACTCTATCATCATGACCGTATGCTGAAATCATGCTTCTGTCGAATCCTAAATCTTTAGCTTTGCCGGCTGGAACAACCTCAAATTCTGCACTCAGGAAATCTTCTTCCAATAGCCCATATTTGTCTTTTAAAATCTTAAGAATATGAAGTTTCACTTTATCCTTTGTTTTGTCATCACCCATTGGCATGTGTCCAACGAGAACATTGAGGGTCTCTCCATCGATACCTTCAGAAAGGGTTTTTGAAGATTGATCTTTAGCAAGGTGTGGTAATAAATCAGTTATAGCAAAGATAGGATCTGCTTCGTCTTCACCGATGACCACTTCGATTTTCTCATTGTTCTTATTATATGCCACTCCATGAATAGCGAGCGGTGTCGCAGTCCATTGATATTTCTTGATTCCACCATAATAATGTGTTTTTAGGAAAGCCATATCGCTGTCTTCATAAAGTGGGAACGGCTTCAAATCAATTCTTGGTACGTCAATATGTGCTCCAACGATGTTCATGCCATCCTTAAGAGGTTTCTCACCCATCAAAAACAGTATGATTGATTTGTCTCTGTTGACCGCATATATTTTTGAGCCTTTTTGTAGTTTTTCTTTTCCATTTAAATAATCATCGATATTTTTATAACCTTTTTCAATGGCAAGTCTTTTGATTTCATTAGCGCTTTCACGTTCAGTTTTACCTGCATCAAGAAATGACTTGTAACCTTCACTAAATTCGAAGCAAGATTTCGTTTCATCTTCATTCATTGCTTCCCATGCATTTTTAAAAGTATGAGACAGTTCTTTCGATAATTCCTCAAATTGATTCTTCTTTTCCATTTCATCCCCCTGATCTAATTCATTAATAAAAATATTCTGTCAATTACAGGATATAAAAAAATTTATACGAGTTCAAGAGAATTAAATTTTCGTAACATTATGTTTAATGGCATAAAGCGCCGCTTGAGTTCGATCGTTCACATTGAGTTTTCTGAAAATGCTGGAAATATGATTTTTAACCGTTTTTTCACTTATGAAAAGTGCTTCGGAGATTTCTTTGTTGTTTAAACCACTAGCAAGCAATTTCAATACATCTAGTTCCCTCTTAGTAAGCCTTCTCTTGCTCAAGTCGTTATATGAGGACTCTTTGCGCTTGTATTCGCGCACTAAAACACCAGAAAGCGAGGGATGAATATAGACCTCTCCTTGCATGACCCTGTGTATGGCATCAATCAATTGAGAGACATCCGCATCTTTGAGTACATAGCCCTCAGCTCCCATATTGATGGTTTCTATCAAATATTCTGCATCCTCATGGATCGTCAGCATGATGGTCTTTACATCATCATAGTCTTTCTTTATTTGATGCAGACAATCAATACCATTCATGTTTGGCATATTGATATCAAGCAGGACAATATCCGGTTGTTTGTCATCAATGGCTACAAGTGCTTCAATACCATCTCCAGCAAGAGCAACAACTTCAATGGTTTCCTCAAGTTCCAAAAGCTTTTTTAGTCCTTCTCTGATCAATGCGTGGTCATCTACAATTGCAACTTTGATTTTGCGCATATTTTCCTCCATTACTTGTTTGGAATACTGACTCTTATATGTGTACCTTTTTTGGGCTCCGATGAAATGTTGAATAATCCATTTACAATATCTATTCTTTCCTTCATATTGTATAATCCATAACCGTTTGCATTCTCCATGACTTCCAACACATCAAAGCCTTTGCCGTTGTCGATTATGTCCATTTCAATAGTTTCTTGATTGATTTCGATTGAAAACAATACCTTCTTGCATTCAGAATGCTTCACAATATTATTGAAACTCTCTTGGATGACTCTGAAAGCCATCAGATTTACTAATGAATTTTCGATTACACTATCCTGCTGAACCTTTAAGTCCACATGAATTTTGGTAGTGTCCATTATATTGGATACCATTTTCTTGACAGTTGGTACAAGACCAAGATCGTCAAGTGACATGGGCATCAAATCATAAATAATTTTTCTGATATCTTTAAGTATATTTCTGACATCATCCTGTAAAAAAGAGATTTCTTTTTTAGCCTTATTAGGTGATGAATCAATGACCTTGGATGCATATTCCGCTTTATAAATGACATTGGCTAGCGATTGCGCCGGTCCATCGTGAATATCCCTGGATATTCGTTTCTTTTCCTTTTCTTGAGCTTCGATGATTTTCAGTCCTACATCTTTTTTTTCCTTGATTTGCTCCATAACGTTACCTGTCAGATATTCTAGAGCGACACTTACTTTCATTTCTAGTATCTCTGCCTTTTTAAGGACTTCCATACTGTTTCGTAGCATGCGTTCCAGTGTGCTTCTTCTTTCAATCAACTCTTTTTCTTCTTGAGTTTTGAACGAAAGTTGGACTTGCACTTTTTGAGACAATTCATAAGCTTCTTTGATATCATTTTCAGTGAATTCATCGAAATGTTCGTTGATTGTCTTAATCATGTTTTTTGCCATTTGGGACCGGATCTGCAATTTATCCACTTCATTTATTGTTATGGAAATTTGTGCTTTCACTGTTATGAGCTCTTGCTCATAAGAGATATACTCATGACGGATTTGTTCTGAAATATCGAAAATTTCTTTTTTCCCGTCTTCTATAGCAAAAGCGGTCTTCTGAATGATCTGATCCAACTTCTTGAAATTAATAGTCTTATCCATATACACACTCCGGTGTTTATTATATCACAAAAGCCCACGCTCATAAATAAGGTGGGCTTTTTTGAATATTTGGTCCTAATTTAATCATCCAAAAACCGGGATTTTTTAGCTTAGATCCAACAACTCCTCTATTTCGTCATCGCTTAGTACTTTATCCAGATCAATGACTATGATCAGTTCATTATCATGGATGCAAACTTCAGAAATGTATTCAGTGTTTTTTTTGATGGCAATCTTGGGTGGTGGCAAAATTTGAGATTCATCAACATTCATCGACTGTGAGGCATCGTCAACCAAAAAACCAATTTGAACATCGTTTTTATTCGCGATTATGATTCTTTTTTCTTTCATCTGACTATCGGCCATTTTGAATCTTTTCTTCAAATTGATTACCGGTATGATGTCACCTCTTAAATTAAGCAGTCCGTCCACATATGGAGGTCCGCTGGGAACAGGTGTGATCGATGAATACTCCGTTATGGATGCGATGTGGTTTATGCTGGTTGCGAATTTTTCATTGTTGAGTTTGAAAATGATATACTGCTTATCTGCCACTTGAATCCCCCCCGCTAATCTTTATAGATGAAGTCTGTATGGTCCAGTTGATTTTTGAAACTGTTCCTGAAAGCCTTGACGTATGCATCTCTAAGTTCTTTTTGTTCTGTTGCTTCTTCCTCAGTCAGACCTTCTGTTTTCTTCTTGTTGGCTAAATAATTGATTCTATCGAGCTTCTCTTGTCCTAACACTTTAATACCTTTCTAATGCCATTTGGCAACTAAATTTTCAATTTACCGACAGCTGATTCAACCGCCTCTAAAATTTTATTTGTTTTAATTATACCATATATTTTGTTAAAATCTATATTCATTACACGGTCGTATTCCAGTTTTTCAACATTTGCTCTAACTACGTCATAAGCTTCTTTCGAACCTTTTCCGAGTTTACCTGTGGTTTCAAAATCAATGGCTTGTGCTGCGCACAATAGTTCTATAGCAATTACATTTTGAGCATTAAAAAGTATTTCTTTCGCTTTACGGGCAGCAATGGTACCCATGCTGACATGATCTTCCTGGTTCGCTGAAGAAGGTATGGAATCCACACTCGCAGGATGCGCATACACCTTGTTTTCTGAAACCAGTGCAGCAGCAGCATATTGTGCAATCATGAACCCTGAATGCAATCCACCATAAGGCGTCAAAAATGCTGGCAAGTTACTAAGCTGTGGATTGACAAGTCTTTCAATTCTTCTTTCAGCTACGTTGGCTATTTCCGCTAATGCTATTCCAAGAAAATCAAATGGCAATGCCATTGGTTGACCATGGAAGTTTCCACCTGAGAAGACTACACCGTCTTCTGGGAACAAAATTGGATTGTCGGTTACAGAATTAATTTCTATTTGAATGCGATCCGCAACAAACTGAATCGCATCTTTACTCGCACCATGGATTTGAGGAATACATCTGAGTGTATATGCGTCCTGGACTCTGATTTCACCTTGTTTGGTAGTTCTTTCGCTGCCCTCTAAGATTGTTCTTAAATTTTCAGCAGTTTGAATTTGACCCGGATGTGGTCTGACGGCATGCAATCTCGCGTCAAAAGCATCTGTGATACCCTTTAATGCCTCAACAGTAAGAGACGCACTAATGTCTGATAACTTTAATAATTGAATGGCCTCATAAGTTGTCACACATCCTACGGCAGTCATAACTTGTGTGCCATTAATCAGTGCAAGTCCTTCTTTTGATGTGAGCTCAATTGTAGGAATTTGGGCGAGTTCCATTGCTTTCTTTCCATCCATTCGTTCCCCTTTGTAAAAAGCTTCTCCCATTCCAAGCATGACAAGCACCATATGTGCTAGAGGTGCGAGGTCTCCACTTGCTCCTAGTGACCCTTTTTCAGGGATAACAGGATGTACACCCTTATTGATCATATCCACAAGTGTGTTGATCGTTGTAAGTCTGACTCCACTATGACCTTTGACCAAATTGTTGACTCTAAGGAGCATGATCGCTCTGACGATTTCCTCATCAAATGGATTACCGACTCCACATGCATGGCTAATGATCAGATTGGTCTGCAAATCTGTTGTTTCCTCTTTGGAGATCACTATATCTGAAAACTTTCCAAAGCCGGTAGTAATCCCGTATACCACTTTTTTTGAATCTACGAGTTCATCAACAAATTTTCTTGCGATATGAACTTTTTCTACAGATTCAGGTGACAATTCGATGATGCTTCCAAATCTAGCGACATCCATTACAAGATCCAGCGTTAGACTTTTTCCGTCAATTATAATTTTACTATTCATAAATGATCCCCTCTTAAATCTTTTATTTTCAGTTTATAATATTACCGTCTCTTTTGAGTCTTATAGTTCTTGGTTTTCTTCTCCGATTTTGGCCTGATCAATGCTTTTGGGTTTGTCCCGATCAAATCGTTTCTTCCTGCCAGAACAAGCGCTTCATATACAAGATCATAATTCTTAGGATTTTTGAACTGAAGCAACGCGCGCTGCATAGCCTTTTCTTTTGGAGTTTTAGGCACATAAACACTTCTCATGGTTCTTGGATCTATACCTGTATGATACATACATGTACTGAGCGTTCCAGGAGTAGGATAAAAATCTTGGACCTGTTCCGGAGTGTAATTGATATCTCTGAGGTATTCCGCCAATCTTATCGCAGATGCAATCGTGCTGCCTGGATGTGAGCTCATCAAATAAGGAATGATGTACTGATCCTTGTCGATCTCTTTATTAATGACGTTGAATGCTTCAACAAATTCACCATATAGCTTCCCGCTTGGTTTTCCCATATAATCTAGAACGGTCTCGTCTATATGTTCCGGTGCTACTTTGAGTTGTCCGCTGACATGATGTTCACAAAGTTCATAGAAGAACTCATTTGATTCATCATGCATAAGATAATCATAGCGAATCCCACTTCTGATAAATACTTTTTTGACATTCTCAACTTGTCTGATTTTTTGAAGCAATTCCAAATAATCAGTATGGTCAACAATTAAATGTTCACAAGGTTCTGGATACAAGCACTGTTTATTTTTACATGCCCCATATTTTAGTTGTTTTTCACATGCCGGGTTCCTGAAGTTGGCCGTAGGACCTCCTACGTCATTGATATAACCCTTGAAATCAGAATCATGAGTTATCTCTTCAGCTTCCTGTAAAATGGATTCGTGAGATCTTGAGCTGATAATCCTGCCTTGATGAAATGCAAGCGCACAAAAAGAACAGTTTCCAAAACAACCTCTTTCACTGATTATGCTGAGCTTAACTTCCTGGATGGCTGGTATTCCACCTAAGCTTACATAGCTTGGATGAATTTCCCGCATGTAACCAAGATTGAAAACCCAATCAAGTCGTTCTCGTTCAAGCGGCATTGTTGGAGGATTTTGAACCAGATAGTGGTCCTTGTGCCTTTGAACAATAGAACGCCCTCTAATAGGATCTTGCTCATCGTAGAGTATTTTGAAGCTTCTAGCATAGGCGGTCTTATCTGTACTTACGGTTTCAAACGCATCAATTTCAAGTGGTCTGTCCACATGATCGATACTCTCAGTCACATAGCAGGTGCCTGGAATATGAATGATATGCTTTATATCTATACCACTGTTCAAGTAATCCGCTATTTCAGTAATCTGATTTTCTCCCATACCAAACACGAGCATATCCGCATCGCTGTCAAATAGAATGGATCTTCTCACTTTGTTGTCCCAATAATCATAATGTGCAAATCTTCTAAGTGAAGCCTCAATGCCTCCAAGAATTATTGGTTTGTGCTTATATGTCTTTCGAATGAGATTGGTGTATACAATGGTCGCCCGATCAGGACGCTTTCCTATCACTCCACCCGGTGTGAAAGCATCTGTAGTCCGTCTCTTTTTTGAAACATAATAATGGTTCACCATTGAATCCATATTTCCTGACGTGACTAAAAATCCTAGTCTTGGTTCTCCTAGAATCGAAATGCTGGATGGATCGTTCCAATCCGGTTGAGCTATTATACCGACTTTATAGCCCGCATCCAAAAGTACTCTTGCGATTACTGCCGGTCCAAAACTCGGATGGTCGACATAGGCGTCACCAGAAACCAAGACAAAATCCACACCGTCCCACTCAAGTCTTTTTAAATCTTCCCTATTGATGGGAAGAAAGTCATTTAAAATCATTTGTTAACCTTTCTGAATGAATAATACATGCTCTAAAACTGGTTTTAAAGCATCTACAAAATTGTAATTGCTAAATTCAAATTCCTTATCTTTTATATCTACTGCTATGGAAAGTATACCACTTGTTGTGCCTGTTAGGAAAGTGATGATAATGTAAGATTTCCAGTTTGGTACCTTGAGGTTCGCATCGTAAGCAATGACTTCTTCCCAATCGATGAAATAACCGGAGTTGTTTGTGCCTTTGAATCTTGCGATCAACCTCTCATTCAAGACAAGCTCATCACTAATTCTCTCTTGTCCTTTTTTCTTATAGATCACTTCTTCTATATTTTGATTTTCGTCGAACATGATAAACTGAATCTCTTCACCTTCCGTAATATCCAAAAGTGATATGAAGGTATTTCGAATACTCTCTTCACGGGTGTAGCTGTGTTCCAACTGATTGAGAATATCAATCAAAGCCTTCACAGTTCTGGTATCTTAAGAAATGTTTCCTGTTAATATACCTGTCAATCGGTCATATCGATGTTTTTCCTTGATCAGTTTATGGTCCCAGCTTGTTGATTGATTTCTGCCATTGTTTTTTGAGTAATAGAGTGCTTGATCCGCTTTCTCAATCAATTCCTCTTCGTTGGCTCCATCTTTAGGATACGTCGATACACCCAAACTTACAGTCAAAAGCATATCATCTCCTAACAATTTACTGTCTTCAATGAGCGTTCTTGTCTTTTCAGCGACTTTAAACGCACTACTTGAATCAGCTTCCGGTAAGAGAATGATAAATTCTTCCCCCCCATATCTTGCCACATAATCGGTACTTCTTACAGATTTATTGAGGATTTCACCTAAGCGAGTGAGTATCTCATCCCCTTTTCGGTGTCCATAAGTATCGTTGACGAATTTGAATTTATCAATGTCCAACATGATTACTGATAGGTTGTAGTTGTTTTGTCTAGCAATGCTCATGTGGAGAGCGAACTTTTGCTCAATGAATTTTCTGAGATAGACACCAGTCAATTTGTCGACGGTCGAAAGACGCTTTAGATTATAGTTGTCAATAAAGACATAAATCAAATTAATGAATGACTTCGCCTGTTCAAATGTGATTTCATCGAACCTGTTGATCAAGTTTCTTGAATCCATAAACACATATCCAATTATTTTCTGTTTGGTTACAAGTAAATCTTCTTTTCGCTTGTCATTACCATTCTTCACTGAAGATGTCTCATAAACAGGAAAACAAATAATGCTTTTTTGATTGTCTGATAGCAACTGGATATTTGTCTTTGGATTGATTTTTGTGATCATTATGCCATCTATGTCATTTCCGATGTTATTGATCAACCTTGATACATCATAATCCTCACAGGATTCGTCCGCTTTGATGACTTGGTTGATATTGTCATTTTCATCCAAAAGGTAAATAAAAGCACGTTCAGCAAATGTCAGTTGTTTCAAATATTTTAATATTAATTTTAAGTTGTTGATTTCATCCTTTTCGAGATTTCTAATCAGGTCAATTGAAGTCTCAAATCGCACTTCATCTCTGATGTCGATATTTTCACTGATCAATCGATTGAATTCTTTGCTGTGATAGAGCCTATTGAGTTGGCTCAAATCAAAGAAATCCTCAACGGTCTCGAATCGCTCATCATAGATGACACTCTGAACAATGCCATCCAAACTCAATAAGCGTTTTGTTATCTTATTGATGTTATTCTTGAGTGACATTTTAGAATTGTCATAAAGGATATAGGTTTCTTTGTATTCCAACGGAACATTGTTCGAAAGATCATAGATGACGTCAAGAGCCATCAGATAATATTTGAGTGCCTGATATAGATTGTTTCGATTAAAATTCTCATTCCCAAGGATTTTGTAAACTTTCCAAAGAAACTCCAGAGAAATAGCCTTAATCGGTTCAATCAGGTTTTCAATTCGCTCGATGGAAAAGTCCGATAAAGCCGCTTCAATGACTTCATTTTTCAATCTGATAAATTTTGTGTTATAACGTTTTGCGAGAATCGCATCCAATCTGAAAAGTTCCTCGGCTGACAAATAATCATAACGGTCCACGAGATCGATTAGAACATCCATTATAAATGTCCTTAAAAGCTTAACTTCAGAAGGTTTTAGAGTTATCTCAACAAGTTCACCAATGGCTTTTAGAGGAACCTCTCTTTTTTCGTTGACTATATCACTCTTTTTATATTTTAAAATCATGTCGATGACTTTAATACGATATTTTCTGTAATCATCTTCAATGCTGTGGTCGTCAAATTCATAACGCCACTTGTCGACTTTCATGATGCTTTGCATGGAAAGGAAAAAGTCAAGGTGGAGCAAATAATAATCCTGACGGTTGAAGTCACGTTTTTCAAGTGTGGCGAATTCGTGCTCCAATCGATTCATCAATGTAAAGGCTTTACCATATTTCTCAACAAGATTGTATGCGCTGCATAAGTTAAGGAGTGCCAACAAATCAACGCCTTTGTCACCGATTTTTTCAGCAATTTGATGAGATTCCTCAAAATACTTGATTGCCATTTCATATCTGCCTTCGGTCATATAAGTTTCACCGAGGTTGTTGAGATGGATTGGTGTTGCAACGATATAGTTTCTATTGATGGAATGTGTATAGGCTTTTCTGAAGAAATCTCTCGCAACTACATAATCTCCAAATCCGTCGAAATGAACTACTCCCATATTATTATAAGATTTTATGATGTTTTCCTCATCTGCAAGGTTTTTGTAGCATTTGAGACTCTCCGAAAACGCACTTAGACTTTCCTCGTAATTGTTTCTGTAAAGATGGTTTACTCCAAGTTCGTTTTGAAAAACAGCTTGATAGTATTCGTTGCCTGACTCCAAACTCTTATTAAGATGTTTTCTAGTTAGTTCAATATGCTTATCCAAATCGACTGTGTTTGTGAGACATCTACACAGCATTTGAGCAGATTTGAATTCTCCATCAAAATAATTGATTTCGATAGATTTCTTAATACACTCCTCAGCTATGGAATAAGCTGCATCCACATCATTTTTATAGTAAAGAACATTGCTGAACTCAAGTTTCGCATCAACATGGCTGATCTCATCGTAAGATTTAGAAAGGTTTATGATTTCATTTGCTTTTTCAAATGCGTCTTCAAGCTTACCGAGTTTGATAAGCTGTTTGATCAACCTAAGACCTGTTTCAATCACCTTATTTTTGTCATCCATTTTTTCATAGAGATCACTTGCTCTATTTAAGAGTTCGGATGCTTTGATGTTATTGAAACGCTCGATAAAATGATCCGCAAAGATTATACAATATTTTGCGGCTAAAATCAGATCATCGCACTGGATGAGATAATCTATGATGCTTTCATTGACTTCATTGTTAGCCATGAAGCGCTGTTCATAGTAATCTGAAGCCTCCCTATATAGCACCTTTTTTTCACTGATGGATAGCATGTCAAAAAATACCTTTTTGAATTCATTGTCATGAA
>JAIOSU010000309.1 GCA_021107455.1 Clostridiales bacterium
TCAGGGTGTTTTTCTTTGATGGTTTGGGTAAATGTAACCCAGAATGTCTCGGGGACGTGTCTGACGGTATCTAGTCTGAAACCGTCGATTCCAGTTTCATCAATCCACCAGAGGGCATTATCAATGAAATAACTCTCGACTTCGGGATTCGACTGGTCCAGATCGGGCAATCCAGCAAGCCAACCGAGTTCCACTTCTTCGGGATCTTTCCAGTTGTTAATGACTCTATCGGGATTGAACCAATCTTCTTTGTCCGGATCATCCAGCCAAGGAGAATCATAACCCGTATGATTGACGATATAATCCAGCACAACTTTGATGTCCCTGGCATGGGCTTCTTCGACCAATCTCTTGAAAGTTTCCATGTCTCCGAAATGCGGGTCGACATTTTCAAAGTCATAGATCCAGTATCCGTGATACCCGTTTGGACCGTTTGACATGATCGGTGTGAGCCAAATGGCTGTTGCACCGGTGGATTTGATATAATCCAGTTTTTCAATGATGCCTTCCAGATCTCCACCTTGGAAGGCTCGCAAATCCGTTTTATTAACATCTGAAGGATTTTCCGCGGGATCGCTGTCAGCGAATCGGTCCACCATGATGAAATAGATGATGTCATCTTTTGAGAAGCCTTTATCTACATTATCCGGAACCGCTTTAGAGCTACAACCTGAAAGGGCAAGTGTAGCCATCAGGACAATTATAAGTTGTTTGATTTTCATGGACATATGTGCCTCCTTTTTTGATGCAACCGATTGCACCGGTTGCAAGTTTATTGTATAAAAAACATGGCGGAATGGCAACTGATAATTTAAATCGACGTAATAATCGCCTCGTGTTGACAATTGCATAAAAAGTCAATATAATTATACTGTGCAAACGGTTGCAAAATTGAAATTTGAACTGTTGCATATAAAAAAAATTAAACGTCTCAGTCATGAGTTGTAAATAGGTTGATTTAAAGGAAAGAGGTTCAAGTATGAAAAAGAGAAGCAGTGGCGTATTGTTGCATATCTCATCCTTGCCAGGTGAATACGGTATTGGAGACCTTGGAAAAGGTGCATATGCATTTTTGGATTTTTTGGAATCCGCCGGACAAAAGAACTGGCAAATCCTACCGATAGGCATCACCGGGTATGGTGATTCACCTTATCAGTCATTTTCAGCATTTGCGGGCAATCCGTATTTCATAGACCTCGATGAGCTGATCATGAGAGGATTTTTAGACTCCAAATTGGTGAAGAAGGCAGATCTTGGCAAAAGCAAGCATAAAGTGGATTATGAGAAGCTTTATTACAACAAGATGCCTTTGCTCAGAGAAGCTTATAAAAATGCCAAAGTAAGGTTGTCGCATGAACTTGAGGTATTCTTTGAAAACGAGAAAGTTTGGCTTGAAGATTTTGCGCTTTACATGGCAATCAAAGCTGAAAATGGCAACAAGTCTTGGCTCGAATGGGAAAAAGGGTACGAAAACAGAAAAACACCTGCGGTGGAGAAATTTAGAAAGACACATAAGGATGAGATATTCTTCTGGGTGTTCACACAGTATTTCTTTTATAAACAATGGCATGAACTGAAGGCAATGGCAAACGATAAGGAAATCCAAATCATCGGAGATATTCCGATTTATGTCGCTGAAGACAGCTGTGATGTGTGGGCGAATCCTGAGCTTTTCAAGCTCGGCAGAAATTTGCAGCCAACATGCGTTGCGGGATGTCCTCCGGATGCGTTTTCAGCTACTGGTCAGCTTTGGGGCAATCCAATCTACGATTGGGACAACATGAAAAAGCAAAACTATTCTTGGTGGATCAAGAGAATCGCACACAGTCTAGAGCAATTTGACGTGGTCAGAATCGATCATTTCAGAGGCTTTGAAGCCTACTGGGAAATTCCTTATGGTGACTTGACTGCAGAAGGTGGCGTGTGGACCAAAGGACCCGGCATTGAACTGTTCAAATACATCAAAGAAGCACTTGGTGATGTGAACATCATCGCTGAAGATCTCGGCTACTTGACCCAGGAAGTCATTGACCTCAGAGAATACACCGGTTTTCCTGGAATGAAAATACTGCAGTTCGCTTTTGACGCTAGAGAAGAAAGTGATTACTTGCCTCATAACTATAATGAAAATTTTGTCGCTTATACTGGCACGCACGATAATGAGACCATATCCGGTTGGATGGATAATGTCGCCAAAGAAGATCGCGAATTCGCCATCGATTATTTGAAACTCGACCGTGGAGAAGGATACCATTGGGGCTTCATCAGAGGCGTCTGGAGTTCAACGGCATACATGGCAATCGCTCAAATGCAGGACTTTCTTGGTCTTGACAACAAAGCGCGCATGAACTTTCCCTCAACACTGGGTGGCAACTGGATCTGGAGAATCACATCCCATGACCTCTCAGCGTCGCTCGCCAAAAAAATGTACCATATGACAAAATTGTACGGACGAATCTGATGAAAAAGAATATTAATAGGACCAATGGCAAAGTGCTGGGCTCTATTATCAAAATGAATCGACTTTTACAAAATATGAGCCAAAAAGCACTCTCTGAGGGCATCTGTGTCGGATCGTACCTCAGCAGAATTGAAAATGGTGAGATATCACCTTCTGAACAAGTCATCTCGGAACTTTTGGGTGCGCTTGCGATCGAGTTCAACGACAGCGACAAATTCATAGAGGAAGGCACTGCGCTTCTCAATCATTTTCTCGAAGAATTGATGTTCAACGAGTTTACAACTTCGAAAAAGCTTTTCAATCAGATTGAGCTCGATGCTGAAAAGTTCAGACATTCTCCGCTCATCATAGATTACTACATTGTCAATTTGGCGTTTTATTGCACCACAGAGGACCGGGTGGTCTTCAATGAAGTCAGGGCACTACTGGATTCTGTGCTGGAACTGATGAGCAACGAGCAAAAATTCAAATATTATTTGTATTATGGGATCGATTATGCGAAAACCCAATATGATTACAAAGAAGCCTTGGAGATCTTATCGAAGGCTCGTTCTTTTGGACAAAACGGACATTTGTGGTATTGGATTGCCTATGTTCAACTTGAGAACAACAACATTCTCAAAGCATATGAGTATTTCCAGATGGCGATGCAGCACTATTTGATGGATGCCAACCTACTCAGTGTGATCGGTACTTATGAGATGCTTGGACTAACCTTTCTAAGGGCTCGTCAATACGAAGAAAGCTCAGAGTATTTCGAAAAGGGTCGAAAAATTGCAGACAAGATCGGTTCAAAATCGTATATCTCATCTTTTGACAATCATCGCGCTTTTATCGGTTTGATTACTGGTGATCTTTATGTTGTGTTTGGTTACGATTGCAATTATGATTTTTCAGTGGCAAACAGTGTGCCACGTTCGGTGACCATATTGCTTGCATATCTTGAAAGTGGCAATTCTGTTGAAGCAGGTAAATGGATATCAGACTTGATCGAGAGAAAGGTTGTTTATCCGGTTTGGGTAGAGACTTTAATTGGAGCCGTTCAATCATATGACTGGGACAATTTGATCATCGCTGACGAAAATCAGCTGAAAGCGCTTTTACTTGATACAGAATATGTGAGCGATGAGCTTCATGCCTATTTCAGCCAAATGTTGATCCGTTTTTATAAAAACAGCAGACGTTATAAAGAGGCAACTGAAATGTTGTCGACATCTACAGAATAGAGGGACTGACCTTGAATTTTACAGGAATTTTTCATGAAGCTAAAAGTAAATACGCCTATGCATTTGATGAGGAGACTGTCCACATCAGGCTTAGGACGGTTAAAAATGATATAAACGAAGCCTCGCTTGTTTGGGGAGACCCATTCAACTGGAAAAATCACAAGTGGATTTCTGATCCGGGTTCAGGAAAATCAATGGAAAAGACTTTTTCCGACTCATGGTATGATTATTGGTTCATAGTTGTGAAGCCGGAATTCAAAAGGATGCGATACAGTTTTGTTTTGACATCGGGAGCTAAGCGCGTCATGTACGGAGCACATGGACCAATGGATTTGAATGTCCATCCTGGAGCGACTGAGGCCATAAGTGAGTTCTTCAACTTTCCTTATATCAATGCAGAAGATGTGTTCAAGGCGCCAGATTGGGTCAAAGACACGGTTTGGTATCAGATTTTCCCGGAACGTTTCGCAAATGGAGACCAATCTATTGATCTCGAAGGTACCCTTGAGGGGGGGAGCGAGACCAAAGTGACCAACGACATGCTGTTTGGTGGTGATCTTAGGGGTGTGATCGATAAACTCGAATATATTGCCGATCTTGGGATCAACGGCATTTATTTTACACCAATATTTGAAGCGCCTACAACCCATAAATACGATACAGTGGACTATTATAAAATTGATCCGGCATTTGGCACCAATGAGACATTTAAAGAGCTTGTGGAAAAAGCACATTCTCTTGGCATCAAGGTTGTTCTCGATGCGGTGTTCAACCATTGTGGGTTCAAACATCCCTATTTTCAGGATGTTGTTGAAAAAGGGGAAGATTCTGAGTATGCACAGTGTTTTCATATTCATGAATTCCCAGTGGTGAATTTTCCGCTTAGCGATAAGGGATTCCCGTTGAAACATGGTAGACTCAATTATGAGACCTTCGCATTCACTCCGAATATGCCCAAATGGCGAACCGGTAATCCGGTAGCAGAAAAATATCTTCTGGATGTGGCAAAATACTGGGTGGAACATTACGACATCGATGGATGGCGTTTGGATGTCTCCAACGAAGTGTCGCACGAATTCTGGAGAAAACTAAGGAAAAATGTCAGAGCGGTCAAAGAGGACTTCTTTATCTTAGGCGAGAATTGGGATAACTCCGATCCTTGGCTCAGGGGAGATCAATTTGACTCAGTGATGAATTACGAGTTCACATATCCGGTATGGCATTTACTCAGCAGGGAATCGTTATACTCAGATTACGGGGTGCAGTCCTTCAAGGATGCCATCAGCAGACTTTTGGTGAGTTATCCGAAGAATGTCACTATGAGTCTATTCAACCTTCTAGACAGCCATGACACGTCCAGGATCAGGACCATCCTTCATGAGGAGGATGCACTAGTAAAGCTGGCTTTCGTGCTGCAAATGACTTTCAGTGGGACACCAAGCGTCTATTATGGCAGTGAGATTGGACTGTTCGGAGAAAATGACGGCAACAGACAATGCATGGTATGGGACGAGGAAAAGCAAAATCTCGATTTAAAAGCTCACGTCAAGCAGCTGATCAAACTCAGACACGAACATCAGGCGTTCAAATCGGTAGATCTCAAATGGTTGGATCTTGGATCAAACGGTGAAGTGCTTGGTTATGAAAAATGTTCAGAAAATGGATCTGTGTACTGCCTCTTCAATTTTTCTGATGAAACCGCTGAAATAACTGTGCCGGAAAATTTGCAAGGTATGAAAATGGACCTTTATGGTCAAAAGAAAATTAGTCTTGAATCTACCATGAATATTGAGCCATGGGGGTTTGCAATCCTGAAGTAAATGGATTGCCCCCTGTGGCTTTTCTATGTTAGAATGAACTGAATGAATACAGTTTGAAAGGGGATTGTAATGGATAATGTACTGAAAGGTTTGAAACCGGAAGCTGTTTTTGAATATTTTGAGACACTGACCCGCATACCAAGGGAATCGGGCAATGAAGAGGCTGTAGCTGTGTATTTGGAGAACTTTGGAACGTCACTCGGTTTCGATGTGATTCGCGATTCCGTCAACAACGTGATCATCACAAAACCGGCGAGTGCTGGATATGAGAACGCTCCCACGGTAATACTTCAAGGCCATACCGACATGGTGTGTGTGAAAAATAATGATTTGACATTTGATTTTGATAAAGAACCTATACCGATTGTTGTCGATGGAGATTTTATAAAGACCAAAGGCACTACCCTTGGCGCAGACAACGGTATTGCGGTCGCAATGGCTATGGCAATTCTTTCTTCAACTGAATTGAAACACCCAAGACTGACAGCGCTATTCACCACATCGGAAGAAACTGGTATGGATGGTGTCATGGGTCTGGATCCAAAGGATATCAAGGGCGATATCCTGATCAATCTGGATTCGGAAGAAGAAGGCGTCCTGCTCGCTTCATGTGCAGGTGGTGTCAACAATATCACTGAAATAGAAACCACTCCCACAAAAAATGAATATGACGCTGCATTCAGACTTGTTATCCAAGGTCTCAGCGGCGGACATTCTGGTATAGAAATAGGTAAGAATCGTGCCAATGCGATCAAACTTTTAGGACGCACGATTTCCATCATGAAAGGTCACTTTGACTTCTCACTCTTTGAAGTGGGTGGTGGTGAGAAGATGAACGCTATCGCAAAACGTGCAGAAATGAAATTCGTACTCAAAAACAGAGACGTGATGCTGATGGAAGATTTAATCCCATCGATCGAGAGCACTTTCAAAGCGGAATTTGAAATTTCAGATCCTTGCATCTCGCTTGTTCTAGAAGAAATCGATGACCCAAGTGATGTGTTTTCAGCAAAGGACACTAAAACAATTGAAATGCTGCTCAGATTGACACCGTTTGGTGTTCAGACCATGAGTGCCGGAATCCCGGGACTGGTGGAAAGCTCAAGCAATCTCGGTGTGCTTGAGCAAAAGGATGGCAAGATCAAACTGACCAATGCCATCAGAAGTTCAGTGAGATCACTCAAAGAGGCTATGAATGAACAAATGGCTCTAATCTGTGAAGCAGTGGGCGGAAAGAACACACTCACATCGGATTATCCTGAATGGTCTTTCAAAGTGGATTCTCCTGTTAGAGAACTCATGAAAACAGTTTATATGGACATGTATCAAAAAGAACTTCAGGTCGACGCCATCCATGCGGGACTCGAGTGCGGATTCCTCAAAGAAAAAGTCGGCGACATCGATATGGTCTCGCTTGGACCGAATATGTATGATGTGCACACTCCGTTTGAACACATCAGCATATCATCGACTGAACGCGTTTACACTTTCCTTTGCGAGGTTCTTTCTCGTATGAAATAAACAAATGGGGACAGGTCCAAATTGGTACCTAGCTACTGAGAAGTGCAGATATACAAAGACGCTAATAAGTTTCCGAAGGCTAGTATAGTTTCGCTTCGCGAGAACAATACCTACGCCCAATGTTTCGTTTCACAAAACATTGTACTTAACTACGCGTTTTTTTGCTTCGCAAAAAAAAATTGACAAAATCTTGATAACACGATATATTATTGTCCATATGAAATATTTGGCTATGATAAGACCAGTAAATCGGCACCAGAGTTTTTAGAGAGTGGAATCAACTGCTGAAAGATTCCTAAACTTCGAACCGATTGAACCCACCTTTGAGCCATGCGGTGATGAATCGCACGTGCAGGCACGTTACAGCCGAATTGAGGGAATCGGGTCTTTATTTTGACCTGATTAATTAGAGTGGTACCGCGAACCTTCGTCTCTAGATTTGAGACGGAGGTTTTTTATTTTTTGATATTTGGAGGAAACTATGGCTAAGAACAATGAAAAGGAATTTGTAAAAGATATCACAACGATGGAAGAGGATTTCGCACAGTGGTATACAGATGTCATCAAAAAAACGGATTTGGTGGATTATTCTCCTGTGAAGGGTTTCATGGTGATCAAACCTTACGGTTATGCCATGTGGGAGAACATCCAGGCATTCCTTGATAGAAGATTCAAGGAGACGGGGCATCAAAATATGTACTTCCCACTACTGATTCCAGAAAGCTTACTCAACAAAGAAAAAGAACACGTTGAAGGGTTCGCTCCAGAAGTTGCTTGGGTCACACATGGTGGAAATGAAAAACTTGCCGAGCGTCTTTGCGTGAGACCTACATCTGAGACCATCGTTTGTTCGATGTATTCGAAATGGTTGACATCATATAGAGAACTGCCTTATTTATATAATCAATGGTGTTCAGTTGTCAGATGGGAAAAAGCGACGCGCCCGTTTCTCAGAACTTCTGAATTTTTGTGGCAAGAAGGACATACACTTCATGAAACCGCTGAAGAAGCTCAGATTGAAACACTCAAAATGCTGGATATTTATAGAGAAATGTCTGAAGACCTGCTTGCTATACCTATGGTGGTAGGCAGAAAGTCAGATCGCGAAAAATTTGCTGGCGCAGAAGCGACTTATACGATAGAGGCATTGATGCACGATGGTAAAGCGCTTCAATCGGGAACATCCCATAATCTGGCACAACATTTCACCAAGGCTTTTGATATCACATTTCAAGGGCGATCAGGAGATCTTGAGTATCCACATCATACTTCTTGGGGCGCTTCGACACGCCTTATAGGAGGAGTCATCATGGTTCATGGCGACAATCGTGGACTCGTCATGCCACCTAGATTGGCTCCGATGCAAGTGGTGATTGTTCCGATAGCACAAAAGAAAGAAGGTGTCATTGAGCACGTTAAAACTATTGAGCAGGAACTCAGAGCAAAAGGGATTCGTGTGAAACTTGATGATAGCGCTGAAAATTCACCGGGATGGAAGTTCAATGAATATGAAATGAAGGGTGTTCCAATTCGAATTGAAGTCGGTCCAAGAGATATTGAAGGTGGCGTGGTGATGGTTGCGAGAAGGGACACGCTTGAAAAATCAAGCATGGAGCGTGAAGGGCTTTCAGATAGCATTGTAGTTCTGCTGGATCAAATTCATAGTGACATGTTTGAACGCGCTAAGAAAGATCGTGATGCAAAGACGTTCACTTTCGATACCTACGATGAGTTCAAAGAAAAAATGACAAGTAGACCTGGTTTTGCCAAAACCATGTGGTGCGGGGATTCGCAGTGTGAAGAGAAAGTAAAGGCCGAGACTGGTGTGACCATCAGATGTATTCCTTTTGAACAGGAAAATCTCGGGGATGTATGTCCTTTCTGCGGAAAGCCTGCTAATCAAATGGTTTATATGGCTAAGGCATATTAGAAATAAAAGGGGACAGGTCTTAATTGGTATTTTTTTGCGAAGCAAAAAAACGCGTAGTTAAGTTTCCGCAGGAAACTTATTAGCGTCTTTGTATATCTGTACTTCTCAGTAGCTAGGTACCAATTTGGACCTGTCACCTTTTGTTTTTCATGTATTTCCTCATATAGTCCCGCCGCCCAAAAGAACATCTCCTTGATAACAAACGAGTGCTTGACCTTTGGCAGGTGCCCTCACTGGAGTATCAAATATCAATGTGGCAGTTGAACCCTTTAGACTGAGTTTGGCTGGATACACAGCTGACCATTGACTGAGCAACACATCAACGGCTTCAA
>JAIOSU010000140.1 GCA_021107455.1 Clostridiales bacterium
ATTATGATTGGACGTTCGGGCAGTTCAATGTGTCCATTTAAATAATCTACCAATTCGGTTAAAAATATTCCCGTATAACCATTTTTTTTGAGCATGTACATATCGCTCTGAAACTTACCAGGTGTAACCACTGCTTCTGAAGTGACATCATTTGAGATATGATGATACATCAAGACAGGAACTTCAATGCCAAGGTGCTCATCGTTTGGACGAATATGGCTGGAAGGTGCTATGGTCGTTGAAAAGGAGAAACTGGATGCTGCGAAAGTTGCTAGAACGTAAAGTGCAATAATGAGTAGGATGTTTTTTTTCATGAATTGAAATGACTCCTTTATTTATTTTCATACAGTTGTTATATTAACATACAATGCAATGTTATTGCTATACCAATTAGTCATTTAATTTGACTTTGATGATTTATAAAATGATATAATTATCAACAATTAGAGGTACCAGCATAAATGAATGAAAGGATGAGACGATGATAAGTTTAGCAGAAGGGTTGGTAACCGCTCTCAAAGATCTAGGTGTGAAGTATGTCTTTGGAATACCTGGTGGACCTTCGATTCCATACATGAACGAAATGAAGAAGCAAGGTATTGAATTCATAACGACAGCCAACGAACAAAGTGCAGGCATGATGGCAGATGTGTTTGGTCGACTAACCGGTATTCCCGGAGTCTGTCATTCGACTTTCGGTGCTGGGGCGACAAACCTTTCCACAGGAGTCGGAGGAGCATGGCTGGACAGGTCACCACTCATTGCACTGACAACCGAATTCAAAGATGAGGATTTGGGCAGACGCATTCAGATGAATATGGATCAGCAAGCGTTCATGGCACCGATCACCAAATGGACCACTCGAATCGACAAAGACAATTTTAGTCATACGCTTAGTAAAGCATTTTCGGTGGCACTATCAGAGAATCCTGGCCCCGTCCATATCGGTTTACAGGCGAATACGCATGATGATGTGATCACATCAAATGATATCAAAATCAAGTTCGAAACCGCTAAAGTTCCATTACCGGATCAAATGCAACTCAAGACCGCAAGAGCAGTTTTCGCATCATCCAGAAAACCGATTTTGGCCATTGGATTGACGGCTTTCAGACATGGCCTTTCGAAAGAAATCAAGACTTTCATTGAAGAGCAAAAGCTTCCTGTCGTCATCACACCGATGGCAAAAGGGATGCTACATGAAGATCACCCGTCTTATGCCGGAGTCCTGTTTCATGCGAAAAGCAATTTTGTGGCAAACATCTACAGACAGGCGGACCTCGTCATTGGTATTGGATACGACTCCGTTGAGTTCAATTATGAGACTTGGATGCCAAATGTGCCATTGATCCATCTGGATACTGAACCGCTGGACATCACAAAGGAATATAAGGAAACCTACGAAGTAATCGGGGACCTGAAGGCCAGTTTGGATTTCTTGAACTCGTTTGATTCATATGAAAACGATTGGAATCTGGATGATGTCGCACAAAACAAGATAAGGATGTTTGAAGCACTAAGTCCGATGACGGACAGTTTCAATCCATCACAGGCACTGGAAATCATAAGAGAAGTCCTGCCATTAGATGGCATTTTGACAGCAGACGTAGGTGCCCATCTCCATCTCATTGGACAACTCTGGAGAATGGGAGAAAAAGGCACGCTATTGATGACCAATGGATGGTCATCGATGGGGTTTGGGATTCCATCGGCAATAGGTGCCAAACTGTGCAAGCCTTATAAAACTGTAGTTTGTGTGACCGGTGACGGTGGATTTCTGATGAACTGCGGTGAATTGATGGTGGCCAGACGCCTCGGACTGAACATTGTCGTCGTTGTACTGGTGGACAATGAATACAGTTTGATCAAGGTCAAACAGGAATGGAAAACGGTGGATCAATACGCCACAACCGTACTCAAAGGCAACTACTTCGATGCTGACATATTTCTGGGTGTGCCAGTCTATCAAGCTCGTGATGAAAAGGAAATGAGAAATCAACTTAAAGATGCAATCACAAAAGAGGGTCCTGTGATCATAGAAGCGTTTGTGGACGGGTCGATTTATTCGGACATGATTGTCAAAGACCATAAATAAGTGATGATTTCAAGACTTCCCACTTTTACGTTCGTAAAAATGTGATACAATACACTTTTTCGTCGCATTTTTTGTGTAATAGATATATCATAAGACTAAGAGGTGATGATATGTATAGAAACGCAATGAATCATTTACTCAATTGGAAGAAAAAAAAGAATAAAAAGCCTTTAGTGATCAGAGGTGCTCGCCAAGTGGGAAAGACATGGCTAATGAAGACCTTTGGAGATGCTGAGTATGAAAATACCGTTTATATTAACTTTGATAACAACCAACAAATGAAAGCACTCTTCGAAATGGATATGAACACAGACAGATTGATTACAGGTCTTGAGCTATATTCAGGGCATAAAATCAACGCGGATAACACTTTATTGATCTTTGATGAGGTCCAAGAAGTTCCTAAAGCATTGACTGCTTTAAAGTACTTTAATGAAAATGCCCCTGAGTATCAAATCATCTGTGCGGGATATTTGCTCGGTGTTGCAATGCATAAGGGGACATCTTTCCCTGTGGGTAAAGTGGAAATCATGGATCTATATCCATTGTCATTTACTGAATTTATGAGAGCCATGGGAAAGGAACAATTCGTAGAACTGATTGAGCAGGGAAACTTTGGTTTGGCTACTACTTTCAGACTGGAATACATTACAATGTTAAAACACTATTACTACGTCGGCGGAATGCCTGAAGTGGTGTCTAATTTTGCAGAAAACATGGATTTTAATGAAGCTAGAGCAATTCAAGAGCGCATTTTGATTGCTTATGAACAAGATTTCTCAAAACATGCACCAAATGAAGTCATTCCTAAGATCAGAATGCTATGGAACAGCATTCCGTTACAACTGACTAAAGAAAATAAAAAGTTTGTCTACGGTTTGATCAAAGAGGGTTCGAGAGCCAAAGACTACGAGATGGCAATGTTGTGGCTAATCGATTGTGGACTTGTTCACAGAATTAATAGGGTGACGGTTCCAAATTTGCCACTGAAAGCCTATGAGGACTTAAAAGCTTTTAAGCTGTTCATTTTAGATGTCGGCTTGTTGTCATGCATGGTCAGATTGAATCAATCGGTGCTTCTAGATGGAAATCTTCTGTTTAAAGAGTTCAAGGGTGCACTCACAGAGCAGTTTGTATTACAGCAGTTTATGACTTCTAATAAAATCGAAACCTATTATTGGACGAATGATCGAGGAAGCGCAGAAGTTGATTTTATAGTGGATACAGGAGAGCTGATCATTCCGATCGAGGTAAAGGCAGAAGCAAATCTTAAGGCAAAAAGCTTAAAAAGTTATTATGAGAAATTTTCCCCATCGATATCAATTCGTACTGCAATGTCTGATTATAAAAGTGAAGATTGGCTTTTAAATCTTCCGCTATGGGCAATCGAAGTCCTAGAGAGTGAAGTTGACAGACTCAAATGAAACCGCCTTTTGCGTACCTGGTACGCAATTGGCGGTTTTTTCCTGGGCACTTTTCTTTTTGTTGAAAAACAAGTATCTGGGTATAAATGTATTGATTACATACTTATACACTTGGACAGGAGGAACTTATGCAGAAAGTCTTAGCGATTTTGTTATCAGGGCTACTCAGTATTGGCAGTTTGGGCAGTTTTGGATTTATATATAGTAATGACCTTTTTTTCATAAACCATGGGGCTTCATATTCTTCAGATGATTTGTACCGGACTGCGGTGAACCTCACTGCGAGATACCCGGAGATATTGACACTGGAGATCATCGGCAGGTCTATTGATATGAACCCGATTTATGTGCTTATTTTGACTGCCGATATAAAAGAAACAATGGAACGGGAAGACCTCAATGTCTACAGGAAGCATTATTTCGTGGAGGCTGGAACGCATGCGAGAGAAATCGCAAACCCTTCCATTGTCATAAAACAGATTGAGGATTTTTGCAAGGATTATTATGATGACGACCATATAGAAGAGTTTAGTTTAAGCGAGATTCTTGAAGATGCCGTGATCCACTTTGTACCGCTCGTCAATCCGGACGGATATGATTTGGTGACCATAGGCAAAAGCAGCGTCAGAACTTTTATGGGTATGGATGCGCTTGAGGGTGTTGATGATACGGATTATTTGAAGTTCAAAGCCAACCTCGCCGGTGTGGACATCAACAGAAATTATCCGCTGGAATATTTTGATGCTAAAACAGGGCAATGGATCAGAGACTTCGAAAAAAATACGGATTCGCTCTACAGTCCCGTCCCTAGAGGGGAATTTTATCCAGGACCAGTCAGTGGTAGTGAGCCAGAGACCAGGGCGATTATGCGCTATGTCCTGAGATATGATTTCAGAAATTATCTCAGCTATCATTCAAGAGGCAACGTGATCATCGCGTCAACCGATTGGTTTGGACAGGATTATGCTGCGAGAGAATCTGAACTTGCCATGATTGCCAGCAATGTGACTGGGTATGATATCCTCGAGAGCTATGATGAAAACGGCAGCGGATATTTTTCCGATTTTGCCGCAGCGCAAACGCTTAAACCGACTGTAACAGTGGAGACGACTACAGCGGAACTCCCCACAGCTCAGCTCTATTTTGCAGAAGCTTACAAACAGACTTATCTTTTGCCACTGTACTTCGTACAGGAAGGAGAACGACAAGGGTATTTCAGATACAGACTCTATGTGAATGGACATTATGAACGCGATTTTGACAATCCCGACTATGCCTACTACCATGCAGGTAGAATGGGTGGCATCATCACCATAGGTGAAGGCACGCCAGCGTTTGAACAATAAAAATTTGAAGAGGGTGTTTTAATGGACAGCAAAAGCATTGAAAATTTTCTTAAAATGATCATCAAAATTGATGACGACACCAAAAGTAAAGTGGATTCAATCGAAAGCGAAATCGCGAACCGCGAGAGCCAACTGAAAAAGATTGCCTCAGATGTGGAAGCCAATTCTGAGGTACTTAAAGCTTCGCACTCGAAGCGACTGGTTGAGCGGATCAAGATTGATACTGAAATGGAGCAGGAAATGATCATGAAGGAATCCGACGTTTTGATGAGTGACATGGACCGTATTTTTAATGAGAAAAAATCAAAAATGATCCATCGTGCTTTTGAAAAACTTTCTATAGGCAGGTGGGAGTCGTAATGTATAAAGTCAGAACTCACGCCGCTGCAAATTCAAAGGCCAAGGTCATTTTGGGTAAACTGTTAAAAAATGATGATTATGAGAAACTGATCAAGATGGACAGTGTGGAGGAAGTCACCTCCTATCTCAAATCGCAGACCCATTATAAAAATATGGACTGGGGCTCAGGGGACGACACCCAAAATTTTGAGGTGCTGATGAAAAAGCACTTTTTCAATGCCTATGAGAAGTTTTTTCACTTTTATGTGGACGCATACAGGGATTTCATCAAAGCCATGTTTTGCAGGTATGAGGTGGAAAACCTCAAGTTGTTCATCCGTGCACTCACACGGAAAGAGTCGCTCAGCAATATCATTGATCACTTGATCTACTCGCATCTTTATTCCAACATCGATTATGATGCACTTGAAAAAGTGGAGAATATAGAAGAGTTCATGGATGCCATAAGAGATACCCAGTATTATCAGCCCCTTTCCGTTTTCATCGACGATGATCCCGTGCAGATGATATTCCACATGGAGATGATGCTGGATCGTGGGTATTTCAACCGTTTGTTGGAGTCCATCAGGAATCTTAAAAAACGGGATAGGGACATGATGCTGGACCTTCTAGGGATCAATGCGGACATCTTGAACGTTCAGTGGATTTACAGGGGACGACGTTATTTTGGCATCTCCTCAGAAGAACTGTTCAACTTTACGCTGAATTCCGGAAAGGTCTATGACTACAAAGCGCTAAAAGCCCTTTGTTACATGGAACTCGATGAATACAGGGAGTACATCTCAAAAGGAGATTACGCAGACATCTTCAGGGACAAGGAATACCTGATGGAACGCGCTATGGAAAAACATCTGTATTATATTCTGGATGACTTCACTAAACATGCGGAAAATTCCATTGCATGGCCTGTGGTGCTTTTATTCAAGTTTGAATATGAGATCCGGGATCTGTTTACTATAATAGAAGCAAAAAAATATGACATGGAGAACATACACGAATTATTGATTAGAGATTTGGGGAGGGCGAGATAGTTGGCAATAGAAAAACTTGTCATGGCGAATGTCGTATGCAGACGCAATCGCCTGGATGGAATAATCAGAGATTTGATCTTGCTGGAGCGATGCGAGTTTGTCGACACGTTTCTAGAAATTGACGACGGCGACTTCAGTATCGGCATTTCTGAAGAAAACGCAGACGAGATCCTCGATATGGAGGACATCGTTCCGCATAAAGAAAACAAGGAAATCGAGCAGGTGATCCAGGAGTTCGAGACGACTCTAGGGAGTCTGAAATACACGCCCAAAGTGGATACTGCCCACATGAGAGGGTTACATAATTTTGAACAAATGACCGATGAAGTGGAAAAAATGAGTTGCAAGTTTGCGGTATTGACCGAAGAGGTCACTCAAATTGAGTCGAGAATCAAGGAACTGGAGCAGTATAAAGTCCTTGAAAGCATAAAAAACATCGATATCGACCTCGAGAAGCTTTTGAACATGGACCATTTTACCGTAA
>JAIOSU010000183.1 GCA_021107455.1 Clostridiales bacterium
AAGAATTGTTGGGTTACGGCACATAACACAGGATTCACATCACATGTGATTGAGACATATTTCATTATTGTGACAAAAGAGTAAGAGTTAGGGTTGAAAATCCTTGATACAAGCGACGTGAACCCTAAGAACGTTATATGCAATGCGGAAAAGAAAAAACATTAATTCAAAATAAAATAGATGTGGGGTGATGATAATGGAACTAATTATAAATCAATATGAAATGAAAATTAAACATGAAGCAAGTGGTTGTATTGTTGCTGAAATATTTCACCACAAAAGAAATGTATATAATGGTGTAAATATTACACCAGTAGGTCATTTAATATGTAGCAAAGAACCTGGAAGTGAATTATTTGCACCTCATTATGCAATTCAACTATTTATTAGAAGTGATGTTCGCTATGATATAAAACATTCTGAGACAATAGTTGTATCTAATCCTACGGGGCAAGCAGGGCCAAATAAAACACTTTTTAAATATTTAACTCAAGTCAAAGAAAGTGGATTGCCCTGTTATCATGAAAAATTACCTGATGAAATTCTTAAATATATGATTGAAATGAATTATTGTGCAGAGCCTATCGGAATGAATATATACCATTATTCGACGGGTGGTTTTAGAGAGTTAGGACAACTTTGGGAGGATTAAGAGTAATTTATTAATCTCTTGAGAACATAGTATCGCACAGCACATAACACCTTGACCCTGTCACTAAGGCGACAGGGTCAAGAGAAACGTTATCTGAAATACAAAAAAAGAAAGGAGAATATGGTTAGAACAATAATCATATAAAATGTTATGACACCAAAACTTGAAAGAATGGCAGTAAGATTAAAAGAGTTAATAAAAGAAGCAGACGTTGTAATTTCAACTACAATTAAAGTCGATTATAGTACATACATTGGCGACTTGGAATTACTAAATGAATGGATTATGAAGACACAAAATATATTAGCACTTATTTTTGGAATAAATAGTATTCAGTATAAAAGAGCAATTTCTCTAATTGACAATACCATTAGTTATCCTGATGAAATTAAGGAACTAAAAGGTATTTTGAAAGGTTGCTTAAATGATTTTGAGAATGGTTTTGTAGTTGGTCAAGAGTTTATAATTGCTGGAGAAATCTTTGAAAGTGTTATTGAAGAGTCAAAACATTTATTGAAAACAAATCACAAAGATGCTTCTGCTGTGCTTGCAAGAGTTGTTGTTGAAGATTCATTAAAAAGAATAGCTAGGAATATTGGAATTTCGCATGAATATAAAGCTTCAAGAATAAATGATGAATTAAAGAAAATTGGAATTTATAGCCAACCACAATGGAGACTAATTCAATCGTGGTTAGATATAGGTAATGCTGCTGCACATGGTGATTTTGAAATTTATACTGAAGATGATGTCAGAAATATGTTGAATGGAGTTGAACAGTTTCTCGCATCAGATATTTTTAAATAAAATGATGTACTTCAGATAACACACCATTTTAGCCACAGAGGCGGCTAAAACGGTAAAAACGTTATAGGAAATTCTTCTCTATGAATGAACTCGAAACTTAAATATATGTATTCATACTTACATAGTGGTTGACGATTGATTAAAATCGTAACTAATATTACAAGGAGGAAAAGAAAATGGCACAATGTACAGCACCAATTAGGGGGCATAGAACTGCAAGTGCTAGGGCAGCTTGTCCAGCATGCGGTGGAAGTTATGGCAGAAGCTATAGTAGTTACAACTATGGTTATACTCCTTCTTCATCGTACAGAAATTCAGGTAATACTGGTACAAGATTGAGCAGCACAAAACCAAGTTGGTCACCAGCAAGTTCAACAGTAATTTACTCTAATGCAGAGGTAAGAGCATTAACACCAATTAGAAATAGTGTAGAAAAAAGAGTATCTACAAATGACAACAGAGATGTTTTTCTTTGTCATGCATGGGATGACCGTAATACTGTAGCAAAAGATTTACATGACAAACTAGTATCAGCAGGAGTTTCTGTATGGTTTAGCGAAAAGGATGTACTCTTAGGCTCGTCATTGCTACGTGAAATTGATAAAGGACTTGCAAAATCTAGAGTAGGGATAGTACTAGTAACTCCTGCATTATTGAAACGACTTGAAGGTGAAGGTATTGCCGATAAAGAACTTTCAGTACTTCTAGCTCGCGACTTGCTTGTCCCGATTGTTCACAACACAACTTATGAAGAATTACGTGAAGTTAGTCCATTACTTGGTTCAAGAACTGGACTTAGTACTTCTGAAGATTCGATGGAAATTGTTGCTACAAAACTTTCGGAATTAGTCACACTTTAATTGTTTTCTTAGACATATAGGTTTAAATTGAAAGACAAAAATAACTTCCTATAACACGACTATTACCTAAATCACTCTGATGTCACAGCCCTTGCATAGCAAGGGTTGCGCCACTTTTCCCGCTAAGGTGTTAAAAGAGAGTGACTTCGGTAATAGCGGGAACGTTAATGTGAAATTGCGCTTCGCTTCATTTCACATTAACGTCGGGTGCCTACGGCTTTGTAAAGCAATGTGGCTAAGCGCCACATCGCTTTACAACACCTTGCCAACAATCCCACTTGTGCGCTAAAGTGCACCGTGGAACCGTCGACAAGCCGCCCGACGTTATAGGAAATTATTCGAAAAGGAGAATGAAACATGATTGATATTATTGCAACAGATTGGTCGCATTTACAAAGTTTACTTTTTCAGGACACACATGATAGCACATCCCCTAATATATACCGATCACCTTATGCATATAGAGGACTTCCTTGTAAAAACTATAATCTTGAGACTAGTTTAATTAGATTGAAAAATCCAAAAGATGTTGAAAAATCCCTTCTAAGAAACTTTGAAAAGTATACTAGATTTCATCACAAAATTGATTCTGTATGGGAACTCTTATCTGTTGCTCAACATCATGGATTACCAACTCGACTTCTGGATTGGACTTTTTCACCATTTGTAGCGTTACATTTTGCAACTGAAGAACCAGATACAAATGATGAAGCAGTTGTATGGTGTTTAAACATTCCTGAATTGAACTTAAGTTTACCTGATGAGCTTAAAGAAATATTGAAAGAAAATGATGATGCTTTCGTATTCACTTCAAGTATGTTATTCAAAAATGATATTGATTTAGTAAAGTTTGATTCTTTAAGAGGAAATGATAACAGTCCTTATGCAATAATATTTGAACCGCCATCAATTGATGAAAGGATTATTAATCAATATGGTGCATTTTCCATTGTTTCAGATAAAAATCTAACAACTGACTCTATTCTAAAGAATAATCCGAATATATTTAGAAGAATTATCATTCCTAAAGAATTGAAATGGGAAGTTAGAGATAAATTAGATCAAGCAAATATTAATGAAAGAACTATATATCCTGGGTTGGACGGAATTAGCAAATGGCTAAAAAGGTATTACAGTTCAAGATAAGTATAATAACTTCCTATAACACACCATTTTAGCCACAGAGGCGGCTAAAACGGTAAGAACGTTATGTGTAATACAAGAATACAACACATATGAAAAAGGAGTGAAAATATGCCGAATTTAAGTTGGTCTCATTTGAATCATCTTCAAATAGGAAGGTACGCAGAATACTATGCAAAAATGGAATTAACAACATATGGTTTTTATGTTTTCACATCGGAAGTAGACGATCATGGTGTTGATTTTGTTATGAAAAATTCTAAAGGACATTTTTTTGAAGTTCAAGTTAAAGCTGCTAGGACGAAAACAACATCATATGTATTTGCTCCTAAAAGTAAGTTTGATGTGCATAATGAGTATATGCTACTTGCATTAGTTTTACTAGATGAAGATAAAATTCCAATGATGTATTTGGTTCCAGCACACGCTTGGAAGTCAGAAAACAATTTATTTAAGAACAGGGATTTTGAAGGTCGAAAAAGTGAACCAGAATGGGGATTGAATATTTCAAAAAAAAATTTACCATTGCTTGATGAATACAGAGTTGAAAGACAAGGAATAATATTGTACAACACATAACACACCATTTTAGCCACTGAGGCGGCTAAAACGGTAAAAACGTTAATGTGAAATTACGCTTCGCTTCATTTCACATTAACGTCGG
>JAIOSU010000107.1 GCA_021107455.1 Clostridiales bacterium
AGGCTTCCAACCATTCATCTCCACTTGCAATTCTCGTCTTTCCAAATGCGATTACACTTCTAAAATAAGAAGTATACTCCTGACTAACAATCGTATCCTCATCAATTACCGCAAAGGATACTTTAGGGTCTTTTAAGATCGCATCAAGTTTATGCCCCGCTTTGGCTGAATGGAAATAAATCTTATCATTGAAATAGACATAACTGAGTGGAACAGCATATGGATAATCATCATCACCATGACATGCCAATACACCATTAGTGTTTCGAATCATTACTGCTAATGTGTCAACATCTGATAAAATTTGCTTGTTACGTCTCATTTCTCTAAACATTATGTTTCCTCCAGTTGATTAATTAATCTTATAACTTCTGGCAGTTTACGCAATAATAAATACTGCCTCCCATATAGCTTTCTTTTCGAATGGGTTCTCCACATCTGTGACAAGGTTGATTATGTGTATTTTTACTCAGCTTTGTAAGGTACCTTCCAGACTCCCCATAAATATCTTTCTCGGTGTCTCTACCACCACGCTCAACCATTTCATCCAGAGTATTCTTTATACTGAGATAGAGATTCTCAATATCTTGTTCGGATAAATTATTCAGTTTCCGTTTTGGATGCATGCCAGCGTTGAATAGAATATCTTGCAAAACACCGTTTCCAATACCGGGAAAACGTTGTTCTGTGGCAAGAAATGCTTTAAGTGTTGGATTTCTACTTTCATGATTCACCATTGATTTAAAATAATTTAGGTCAAATGCCTCAGTCAGTGGTGAAGGCTTTTGCATTGCAACCAAGTAGTATGGATTTTGATTCTCCCCTGACTCAAAAGCCATGATGCCACCATACATTTGCACCGAAAAAATCACAGTTTTTCCATGATCAAAAGTTATGAGCAGCTGATGTTTGGTAGGCAGCTTATCGCCGCTTGAAAACACTCTGATGTTCACACCGTCACTTAGTGCTATTCTCATATTTTCAAGTTCAATTTGAACTTGCCCATTCAACGGTTTAACATCTGTAACAACATGTCCAACCAATCTGCTTTCATAAGAATCTGGATTTTCATAATACCATGTCAATTTATGTGGAGAGGTATTCGCAGTAACGCTCACCACTTTTGCACCAACAATTTCCTTTCTCAGTTGTTCGCTAATCACGTAAGCTTCAGGAATCTCTAACATTTTACGCCTCCCAAAATTCAATAATGCCCTATTTTTGGTTTGTCTTTAGAGCGATGTTTTCTGTCGCGATCGTAAGTGTTGAAATATACTCTTTTTTCATTGTATCTGCTTCGGGATTCTTTTACTTCATCAGAATATCCGAAATAGATAATATTGAGCGGAACTATATAGTCTGGGATGTCAAGAATCTTTCTGACACTATTCACATTGTGCTCTATCGGATAGACTCCAATCCAAACACTGCCTAATCCCAATCCCGTAGCTGCAATCAACATATTTTCAGTAGCTGCGCTGCAATCTTGAACCCACATTTCTTTTCCAGAACCCTTAAAGGCTAATTTCATGTTTCCACAAACGACTATCGCAAGTGGCGCACTATATCTGGCAAAAACCATTTCTTCACGGATCGTATTTAGAACCTCAGAATCATTCACTACTATGAACTCCCATGGTTGACAATTAGCAGCTGTTGGTGCTGAAGTCGCGGCTATTAGGAGCTTCTGGATCAACTCATCACTTATAGGGTCAGGTGTGAATCTTCTTGTGCTTCGTCTTTTGCAAATTACATCTAAAATATCCATATTATCACCATTTCCGAAATTTAAACCAGTAAATCTTCTATATTTGATTTCCAAAATATGTAATCATCATTTCTATAAACTTCTTTTAGTCCAATCTTTTCTAGTATTCTTATGGAAGCAAGATTATCAATCAAGCAGTCGGCTTTCAATGTTTTAACTCCTTCTTGCATCTTGGTCCATTTTACAATCCCTTTAAGTGCTTCAAAGCCATAACCCTTGTTCCATGCCTCACTGACAAGACCAAATCCGATTTCAACTTCTCCATTTTCATCAGGTTTGCCATGAAATCCAATGTCACCAATCACCATATTGTTCTCCTTGCACTGGATCATCCAGAACTCAAATCCGCTAGGATAGTCTTGTCTTTTCAGCGTTTCATGAACGATAGGTAAAATATCTTTGGTATCTGGTGTTGGCCAGTGTTCAGACATGCGAATCCCAATATTTTCAATCTCAGTTAGATTATTGCTTAGTAGTAATGTTGTTATTTGTAATGTCACGGGAATGAGAATCAATCGGTCTGTTATAATGTTTTGAATAATCAAATGTCACCTCATTAGGTTTTTTTTCGGAGCTTTAATACCAAGTGCTTTTGTTGTGCCAAATCCTTAAAAATAGATCCAATCTGTTCAGCCTTCTCTTTCACTGTGAGCGGCTGAGATATGTCAAAGTCTTCAACTTCTCTCATGGCATTTTGCAGTTCCTCCAATGATAGTAGATTTACCACAACACAATAGAAAGTTTTTTTCCTTCCATCATTGTATTCATTCAATAATTTCTCAAGGATCATCCTTTTCTTTTCCAATTCCTCATTGTATGCGTCTATTCCGATTTCATTTGCTCTTTTTAAATCTTTCATTTGACCCTGATGTGTTATAAAAGAATCATATTGTTCAACACCATCATATTTATCGCATGGAAATTCAGGGCACTGCGTGCAGTATTCAACTTTACCATGTGAAAGGCTACACCGGGCAAAATAACAGGATTGATTTCCTGGACCGCCTCCACAACCTGGGCAATACCCTCCCAGTTTCATGGGACAGAGCGCGCAGTTGAGTCCACAAAGTGAAAACATCAGATTCTTTCTTTCAAAATCTTTCATTTTGGATCACCAACCCTATTTTTCAAGTTCCTTAGGTGGAATCATAAAAAAGAAAAGCCAACCAAAAGCACTTACAAACATAACTCTTTGTAACAGACCCATATACGATGGCAAAGCCATCATCCCCAACGGAATCAGTGTTGCGACAACCGCCATAATCAACCCACTTGCTCTCTGCCATCTATGAGTCATGAATCCATGTCCAGCAGCTAGAAAAGTAAAACTGAATCCTGTAGCGCTTGCAAAAACGGAATGCAATTGATCATGAAACTTATTAATTTCAATATAATCAATCAAAGGAGCATGTCTAAACACACCGGTAAAGATCAGACTTAAACCAAAGATCATGCCAATCACCTGATAGAATCGAATTTTGCTCGAAAGTGTAATCCAAATCGACATTGCCCCAAGACACATAAAAACAAAGTTCATAACCCAAGCGTTTGGTGAGCCCTGTGCTCCTAAATGACTGGTGGTGTTGCTTACGATGGAATAATCTTCAAAGCTGAAAAGTGCCAAGCCGCTGGAAACAGCCATAAATAGAAAATATACAATAATGGCAACTTTATTTTTATTCATCAGCTGAATTCCTCATTATGATCAATTTGTCCATCTTAGCATCAAGCTGTTGAATCTGAAATTTTAAGAGATCCATTTTTTCATCGACTTTTTTAATTTTCATTGGCACAACTATAATCATAATAACTAAGGCATATCCCAAAGCCAAGAGCATCAAAAATGTTTCCGCCATTTATTCCTCCAATTATTATTTATTTGTGAAATTATACACTTAAACTCACTTAAACAAGATCAAAATACTCAATGACTTGATCCGCTACTTCATCTGGTGATAAGTCAGCATTGTTGATTCTTAAGTAATTGGGGTGATTAATTTCTCCTGGTGATGAGTTGAGCCTATACTTTTCCATGCTGCTTAAAAGTTCTCTTTCCGACCATTCAATATTTCTCTTTGTAGGCTTTTCTGCCAGTCTTAGAGGAGTCTTATTACGAGCCAATCTAATTTCAATATCACTTTCCAGTTCCAATATGTAAGTGGTTGCACCATGCGACTCGAACAGCTTCATTACCTTATCCACGTAGACGTATTCACTGGCAAGGTTAAAATCCCACATATATGTAAAAATCATTCCTTTTCCATCGGAAGCTGCCATAGTCTTAAAAATCTCTTCGCGAAAAAGCCTGATTAAATATTGGGCTTCTTTTGTGTGGTAGTCAAAGATCTGAAGAATAGGCTCAATACTCATGTGATTGTGGAAAAGCTTTAGACCGGTTTTCTCCATAATCGCTTTCCCAACTGTCATTTTTCCAACAGCTTGAGGGCCTGTTATCAATATGAATTTCAAATTGACCTCCTTAAACTCATTCGATTTTCAAAATTATACCATTTAAAATATCCATGTACAATATAGCCTAATCGATATGATATACTTATTTAATAAGATTGTAATCAAACTTTAGAGGTGAATAATGCTATACATCGATCATTATAAATTTCCGGATTCAGATCAAGAATTCAATTTTTTCATGTCCATCAAAAGAAAATGCTATGACAATTTTTACCCTTTCCAGGTCCTTTCAAAAAAAGGTTTTGAAAGAATGGATTTTGAACCTATAACGATTCTTTATGGTGGCAATGGTTCAGGAAAAACATCCGTATTAAATATCATTGCAGAAAAATTAAAGCTGGAGCGCGACTCCATGTACAATCGCTCCAGCTTTTTTGAAACTTATGTGGATCTGTGCGATGCAACTCTTATAGAAGATATCCCATCAAACAGCAAAATCATAACAAGTGATGACGTTTTCAACTATATGCTGGATCTGAGAGCACTCAATGAAGGCATCGACTCAAAAAGAGAACATCTATTTGATGAATATTTGGATGCCAAATACAGCAAATTCAAGTTCAATTCTCTAAATGATTATCATGAACTTAAAAAAGTGAATCAAGCAAGAAGCAAAACTCAGTCCAAATTTGTTCGCGCAAATTTGATGGACAATGTCAAAGGCAACTCCAATGGTGAAAGTGCTTTCAAGTACTTTACTGAAAGCATCCAAGAACCTGCGCTTTATCTTTTGGATGAGCCGGAAAACAGCCTTTCTGCGTCAAGACAAGTGGAACTGGCTGAGTACTTACAGGCTTTTGCGAGATACGAGAACTGTCAGTTCATCATATCAACGCACTCCCCTTTTTTTCTATCGATGAAGAACACCAAAATCTACGATATGGATGAAAATCCGGTTACCATCAAAAAATGGACCGAGCTCAAAAGTATGCA
>JAIOSU010000295.1 GCA_021107455.1 Clostridiales bacterium
CTAAGTTCTTCTACTCTTACATTTTTATCGAAGATATTCTCTCCATGATAAAGGATTTCTCCTGTTGTTCTTACACTTGGAATGTTTTCAATCATTCTATTGAGTGTTTTTATGAATGTGGACTTTCCACATCCGGAAGGACCTATGATTGCTGTGACTTCATTTTTGGCGATTTTCAGATGAATATCCTGAAGTGCTTGAACATTTCCAAGTGTAAGAACAACAGGAGAAATCCTTTATCATGGAGAGAATATCTTCGATAAAAATGTAAGAGTAGAAGAACTTAGAACTAAAGTCGGAATGGTATTTCAAAAACCCAATCCGTTTCCTAAGTCTATTTATGAGAATGTTGTGTATGGCCCCAAAATTCATGGCATCAAAGACAAGAACCTGCTTATGGAAATCGCTGAGACCAGCCTGAGAAGTGCAGCCCTCTGGGATGAGGTGAAAGACAGGCTCAACACCAATGCTTATGGTCTTTCAGGAGGACAGCAACAACGTCTTTGTATTGCGAGAGCACTTGCGGTGCAACCTGATGTGATTTTGATGGATGAGCCTACTTCGGCCCTGGACCCGATTGCAACAGCAAAAATTGAAGAGCTGATTGACAAACTGAAAAAAGATTATACGATAGCCATCGTTACCCACTCCATGCAACAAGCCGGCCGAATATCCGACAAGACAGCCTTTTTCCTTATGGGTGATCTGATTGAGTTCGATCGAACTGAGGTCCTGTTTTCAAATCCTAGAGACAAGAGAACGGAAGATTACATCACTGGAAGATTTGGTTGATCAAGTAAAGAGTCGAGGAGAGTTCAATGGGGCGATTAAAGTTTATCGACAAAATAAATATACCAATGAAGTTGTTGTTAATGGTTGCTTTGACATGTGCTATTCCAATCTTGATTCTCAGTTTAATAAGCATCAACAGTGCTACTGAAACCATGACGACGGAAGTGATTGAAAAAAACCAGTTGTACTTATCAATGACAAAGACGCGGATTGAAGAGTATTTCTATGCAAAAGAGGGCGATGCAAGACTGATTGCCGAATCAAGAAATATCAAATCTGGCGTTGAACTTTTAAATACTTTCAGTAGCTCCAATGAAGAGAAAATGCAAATCAAGTCGGATTTTGATCACATAATAGGTGAATCTTTAAGTCATTATGCCTATACCGATATTTTCATAACAAATGTATACAATGAAGTGATCTATTCCAAGAATTACAATCCATTAGATATGGCACCGCTCGTTATTTCCGGAGAATTCACTAATCTTGCCATGAATGGTAATCAGAATTGGTCCCCAATTTTCAGGAATTCATTTATTAATGACAATATAATGGTGCTTTCCACACCGATTTATAATTATGAGTCACCCGATAATGAGAGCCCGATAGGAACGCTGAACATAGTTTTAAATCAAAGCGCAATCAACGAAATCGTTCAAAGTGGAATCGACCAATTGGGGAAAACCGGTGATGCATATTTGGTGGATGCTGAAGGATTTCTACTGACCAATATGGTAAAGCCACCTTACAATGAGAACGCTGCCCTAAAAGAGCAATTACAAACTGAAGTCATCAAAGTGCTCTCAACATCTATATCAAATGGTGAGACAGAATTCGACAAGATTGAGTTTTATAATGGAATCAATGGAGAAGAACTTATTGGTGCTTTGTCTGTATTTGAACTAGGTGACCAATACGCTGGACTTGTTATAGAAATTGAGCAATCGGAAGCCTTGGAACAAGTACTTAACTTGCAAAAGAATCTTATAGCACTTTCCATAGTGATCTTGATTGTAAGTTTGATGATTGCGCTTGGACTTTCTAACTCCATCAGAAAACCACTGAAAAAAAATATTGCCATTGCAACAGAAATTGCAAATTTGAATTTAAAAATTGATATCATAGAGGATCATCGAACCGATGAAATCGGTGAGTTGCAAAGAGCTCTGACGAGAATCATTGAAAACTTCACACAGATGATTCATGAAATGGAACAGTCTGCCGATGAAGTGAAAAGCGCATCCTATGATTTAAAATTAAATTCTCAGACTTCCATGAGAACGACTGAGGAAGTCAGTGAATCCATTAAAGACATAGCAAAAAGCTCAATGGAACAAGCACAAAACGCACTGGATAGTCTTGAACGAACAACTATGCTCAGCAGCGTACTCAAAGACGACCATGAGAACATGGTTGAAATGACGGACTCATTAAAAAAGGTTACATCACTTACTCATCAGGGTATTGATTTGATTAAAGGATTGGCACACGTCAATGAAGAATCACAAATGGCATATGTTGATATGCATCAAAGTATTTATGATTCCATTGAGAATTCAAAAAAAATTGAAGATGCCAGCCGTATGATTATGTCCATTGCAGAACAAACAAATTTGCTTGCTCTAAATGCATCCATCGAGGCAGCAAGAGCAGGAGAGCATGGAAGAGGATTTCAAGTCGTGGCGACTGAAATCAGAAGTTTGGCAGAACAATCGAAGATTTCCACTCAACGCATCAACTCAATTATTGAGACTTTGAATAGAGGAAATGGCCGGGTAGTCGAGACTGTAGAGAAACTCAATGTGATTGCAAGCAAACAGGTTTCAACTGTTCATGAGACTCAAAACAAGTATGGAGAAATCATTGGTGCGATTGACTCGGTTGAAAGCAAATTAGGAACCATCAGTGATGCAAGACAAATCATCGAGCAAACGCGATTACAGCTCAATGACATGATTCACTCGTTGTCCGCACTATGCCAACAAAATTCAGCGAGCACTCAGGATGTTGGATTGGCTGTAGACACTCAATCCAAATCAATAAGAGATATATTGCATGCAAGCAACAGTTTGAACGGACTTGCCGAGCGGTTGCACGAATGGCTAAAAAAACTAAAAGGAGATCATTCAAATGAGATTAGGACTGGACAATAATTTACATTCCATCAATGTCGAAATTATAAGAATGGGCACATTGATTGAGAAAGCTCTTGAGGAAACCATAGAGGCACTGGTGAAACAGGATGTGGAACTTGCTCAAAAAATCATCGTTGGCGATGATAAATTCGACCAAATGGAAATCGACATCGAAAGCAAATGCA
>JAIOSU010000278.1 GCA_021107455.1 Clostridiales bacterium
ATGGCTTCTTCTTAAGAAACCTTCGAGTCTGCTGCAATGTCACTGCTTTTGGGCACGCGCTGCAGCTCTTGTTGTAGCTTGGATCTTGCCAGATTGATTTTTTTGACCAGATCATGCATTCTTCTCGGAACGCGCACAGCCCTACCTTGATAACGGAAGTCTTCTTTAATCTCTCCAATCGTTGTCGGTGTGGCAAAACTTGAAAACTCAAATCCCCTGTCTATATCAAATCTTTCAATGGCATAAATTAAACCTAGAGAAGCGACTTGATAAATGTCCTCGTACTCAATGCCTTTGTTGATATATTTTTTGGCTAAGATCTCTGTTATATACATGTGGCGTCTGATGAGTTCATTTCTTATTGCGATGTCTTTAGTATCTCTATAAAGACAGAATAATTCCTTAGTGCCAATATTCATCCATTCCTTCGCAATAGGACCATCTTTCTCTCTTTTTAAATATTTTTTATCCATTACGATCAGCCCCTAATTTATCAGTTTATTATTCAACGTCTTTGCTCATGATGATTTTGGTGCCATTGCCCTCAAAAGTTTGGATTTCAACGTCATCCATCAATGATTTGATGATAAATAAACCTAGACCATTTTCTTGTAGTTGACCTAATTCAGGTGCTTTATATGCTTCTTTGTCAAATCCTCTGCCGCTATCTTTCACTTCAATGATCAAACTACTTTCCATATTCTTGAGCTCCAACTGATAAGTTGGGCTATTGCCTGAATGTAAGACTGCATTGTTGCAAGCTTCCCCCACTGCAAGTTTGATATCTTCTATAGCTTCGATGTCGAATCCCATCTGATTGGCCACAAATGAAGCTGTCAAACGCGCAACGCTTACGTATTCAGGTCTACACGGTAAAGATAAATTTACTGATTCCCTCATTTTCTATTCCACCTTTTTTATGAATTAACGAATTGAAAAAATTTTATCTAAGCCCGTTAGAGTAAAAACTTTTGCAATACTTGGTTTGAGTTTTTCAAAGTGAACATTTTTTTCATTGACTTTAACATTCTTGTAAAAACTGATCAACACCCCTAAACCTGTACTGTCAATATACTCCAGATTTTCACAATTGAAAACGAAATCCAATTGTTTTTCATTGTTGAGCAGGAGCAATTCATCCTTGAATGTCGATTTTGAGCTGATGTCGATTTCACCATGTATTTCCACATTCCAAGTATTCTGTTTCTCATTGTAATTTGAAATCAATTTGAGTGCCATAAAATCCTCCCTATTCGAAGAAACCGCTTGATATATTATTTTTATTATACTATACCTTATAAAAAAAATCATGTTAAAAACCAAGCGCCAAACTCATATGAAATTTGGCGCATTAGGTTTTAGTCTTGAGTCACTGTTTCTATCTCGTCTTCTTCGTCTTGCTCGTTAATTTTTGCAATGGAAACCAAACGGGTTTCATCATCTACTTTCATAAGTCTAACCCCAGAAGTAATTCTACCAGTCACAGAAATATCTTCAACTTTGATTCTAATCATAACACCCATATCATTGATGATCATCAGATCGTCTGTATCTTCAACGACTTTTGCTCCTATGACATGTCCAGTCTTGTTTCCAATATTGTAAGTGATGATACCTTTTCCACCTCTTGTTTGTTGTCTGTACTCTGAAAGTTTGGTTCTTTTACCATAACCATTTTCGGAAACAGTAAGCAATTTTCCTGTTTCAGTTACTACATCCATTTCAATGACATAATCATTTGATGTGAGTTTTATTGCCCTGACACCAGTAGCGGTTCTACCCATTGCTCTGACATCCTCTTCACTAAATCTGATAGATTTACCATTGGCAGTCACAACGATGATATCATCTTTTCCACTGGTCATTCTTACAGAGATCAATTGATCGTCGTCGTTCAGATTGATCGCTATAAGACCTGATTTTCTGGATGTGTCAAATTGATCTAGAGTCGTCTTCTTGATAACACCATGTTTTGTACATAATGTCAGGAAGCCATCTTCAAAATCCTTGATTGGAACGATAGCGTTCACTTTTTCATCCGATTCAAGTGGCAATAGATTTACTATAGCTGTACCTTTTGAAATTCTAGATCCATCAGGAATTCTATAAGCTTTTAGGCGATATACTTTTCCAAAGTTTGTGAAGAACAGGAGATAATCGTGTGTGGATGTAGTAACTATATCCTTCACAAAATCCTCTTCTCTGGTTGAAAGACCAGTTTTTCCTCTTCCTCCACGTTTTTGTGATACGTACTCACCAGTGGATACCCGTTTGATGTATCCTGCGTGTGTCAAAGTGATGACTACCTCATCTTCCTCAATCATATCTTCATAGTCTATCTCATCTGGACTAATACTGATTTCTGATCTTCTTTCGTCACCATATGTCTTTTTGATTCTTAGTAAGTCTTCTTTGATGATTTGAAGTAACAAAGATTCGTCATCCAAAAGTAATGTGAGATAATTGATCAACTTAAGAAGTTCCTGATATTCGTTTTCAATTTTTTCTCTTTCAAGTCCTTGGAGTCTACGCAGTCTCATGTCTACAATCGCTTTGGCTTGAATTTCAGAAAGTGCGAACTTTTCCATTAACTTTTGTTCGGCATCATTGTATGAACTTCTTATGATTCTTATAATTTCATCAATGTTGTCTATTGCTATTCTAAGACCTTCTAAAATATGAGCGCGATCTCTTGCTTTTTTTAGATCATAGAGAACACGTCTTCGTTCAACAACCTTTTGATGATCAAGATAAGCAACCAAAATTTCTTTGAGATTCAGTACTCTTGGCTCTCCGTTATGGAGTGCTAAAAGGATCAAACTGTATGTCGTTTGAAGCTGTGAATTCTTATAGAGTTGATTGACTATGATATTGGCATTGACATCTCTTCTGAGTTCAATGACAATTCTAATCCCGTTTCTATTACTTTCGTCTCTAAGGTCTGTTATTCCATCTATTCTCTTGCTCTTTACCAGCTCGGCAATACCTTCAATCAATTTAGATTTATTGACCTGATAAGGAATTTCTGTAACAATAATCCTTGTTTTTCCATTTTTCATTTCTTCAATTTCGGTCTTGGATCTTAATATAAGTTTACCACGACCTGTTCTATAAGCGCGTTTTATTCCTTCAACGCCTACAATTTCAGCACCTGTTGGAAAATCGGGTCCTTTGATGACTTCCATAAGTTCAAAGACATCAGTGTCCGGATTATCAATTAGTTTGATGGTTCCATCAATAATTTCACCTAAATTGTGTGGTGGAATGGATGTTGCCATACCAACTGCTATACCATTTGAACCGTTGACAAGTAAATTGGGAAATCTACTTGGTAAAACAACAGGTTCTTTTTCTGACTCATCAAAGTTGGGTCTGAAATCTACAGTTTCTTTTTCAATGTCCTTTAGAAGTTCTCCTGAAAGTCGGGTCATTCTCGCTTCAGTATAACGCATTGCTGCTGCGCCATCACCGTCAATCGAACCGAAGTTACCATGACCATCCACAAGGAGATATCTCATAGAGAAATCTTGTGCGAATCTTACCATGGCATTGTATATGGATGAATCACCGTGAGGATGGTACTTACCGATGACTTCACCGACAATACGAGCAGATTTTCTATGCTGTTTGTCATGTGTGAAGCCAACATCGTTCATTGCATATAAAATTCTTCTATGAACTGGTTTTAAACCGTCACGAACATCAGGAAGCGCACGGCTTACAATAACGCTCATCGCATAGTCCATATAGGATTTTTTCATTTCATCCATTACATCTATAAGGATGACCGTTTCGTTTTCATTCATGGAATTATTCACTTCTTCTAGTGAATCATCTATTACATTGTTTTGATCGTCACTCAACGCTTTATCCTCCTAGATATCAAGATTTTTAACATACTTGGCATTATTTTCAATAAATTCTCTTCTTGGCTCTACTTTTTCACCCATTAGCGTTGAGAATATCAAATCGGCCTCAATTGCATCATCCACTGTCACTTTCATGATTGTACGAACACTTGGATCCATTGTAGTTGACCAAAGTTGCTCGGCATTCATCTCACCAAGACCTTTGTATCTTTGAATGGTGATGCCTTGTCTACCAATTTCAGTAAGTAAATTATTCATTTCCTTATCTGAATAAAGATAATATATATTTCTGCCTTTTTTCACTTTGTAAAGTGGAGGAATGGCTATATAGATATGTCCTTGTTCTATAAGTGGACGCATAAATCTAAATAAAAATGTCAATATAAGTGTTCTGATGTGAGCACCATCGACGTCGGCATCCGTCATTATGAATATTTTGCCATATCTCAATTTGGTGATGTCAAATTCATCACCGATACTGCAACCTATAGCTGTTATCAATGCTCTGATTTCTGCTGAACTGAATATTCTTGAAAAATTGGCTTTTTCAACATTCATGATCTTGCCTCTAAGTGGTAAGATAGCTTGAATATTTCTGTCTCTTCCCATTTTTGCAGATCCACCCGCAGAGTCTCCCTCGACAATATAGATTTCAGTTTTCATAGGATCTCTTTCCGAACAATCGGCAAGTTTGCCTGGAAGCGTCATGCCGTCAAGAGCACCTTTTCTTCTGGTAAGTTCTCTTGCCTTACGTGCAGCTTCTCTAGCTTTAGCAGAAGTCAAACATTTATCTATAATCACTTTGGCGTGATTTGGATTTTCTTCAAGATAAATTTGAAGCATCTCAGATACTGCTGACTCCACTACTCCTCTTATTTCACTGTTTCCAAGTTTTGTTTTAGTTTGACCCTCGAATTGAGGATCCTCGAGTTTGACAGAAATTATGGCGGTTAAACCTTCGCGAACATCTTCACCAGTCATATTTTCATCTTTCTCTTTGATGAAACCTTTTTTTCTGCCATAATCATTGATTACACGTGTCATAGCAGCTCTAAAACCAACAAGGTGCGTTCCACCTTCTTGTGTACCAATGTTGTTGGCGAATGTGAAAACATTTTCTGAATAACCATCTGTGTATTGCATAGCAATTTCCACATTGTTTACATCATTGTTTTGCTCTGCATAGATGACATCATCATGTATTGCATTTCTATTGACATTCAAATATTTCACAAATTCCTTGATTCCGCCCTCATAGAAGAATTGTGAAGTTTTTGGCACTTCACCTCTCAAATCGGAAATATTGATGGCCACACCTTTGTTCAAAAATGCCAATTCTCTAAGTCTTGACTCAATAATTGTAAAGTCATAATCAAGGGTTTCAAAAATTAAGTGGTCTGCTTTGAAAGAAGTTTTTGTTCCTGTGACTGAATTATTGTCCACTTCTCCGATAACATGCAATTGCTCTTCAGTTTTTCCTCTTTCAAATCCAATTCTATGAATTTTACCATCTCTTTTGACTTCTACTACGAACCATTCTGAGAGTGCGTTAACTACAGATGCGCCTACTCCATGTAGTCCACCGGATACCTTATAGCCTCCGCCCCCAAACTTTCCTCCTGCATGAAGTACTGTATGGATGACTTCAACTGCTGGTAATCCCATCTTATGATGCATATCAATAGGCATTCCACGACCATCATCTTCAACTGTGATGATATTTTCGGGCTCTATGGATACATTGATTGTTTTACAGTGACCAGCCAATGCTTCATCTATACTATTGTCCACTATTTCATAAACGAGATGATGAAGTCCTCGTGAACTTGTAGAGCCAATGTACATACCAGGTCTTTTTCTAACGGCTTCCAAACCTTCCAAAACCTGAATTTGATCAGCATTATATGCTTGATTTGACATTTTTTCAACCTCCTAATGGCCAATAACATTTCCATTTTTTATTTTAATTATTTTAGAATCATTGATGTAATCATCTAAAAGATTTTTTATATCTGTTGTAGTTATGATGGTTTGAACCCCTTTGATCGCATAGATCAAATCTTTTTGTCTATTGATATCCAGTTCACTCATGACATCGTCGAGCAGAAGAATGGGGTATTCGCCTACTTCATTCTTTACAATTTCTATTTCAGACAGTTTGAGTGAAAGAGCTGCTGTCCTCTGTTGCCCTTGCGAACCAAATGATTTTATGTTGATGCCATTGATCAAAATTTCCAAATCGTCCCTGTGAGGTCCCACTGAAGTGAATCCTCGCCTAAAGTCCATTTCACTATTTTTCTTCAGTTGATCTAAAAGCTCAAACTTTATTGTATCATAATTTTCCCTATTTTTAACAGCAGTAATATATTTAACAGACAATTGTTCTTTTCCGTCAGTAATTCGACTATGAATATCTCTACTGATTGAATCAAGTGAATGAATGAACTGATTTCTTTTGACTATAATTCTTGCACCTTTATCTGATAGTTGTTCATCCCAGACTTCCACCATATCTTTGAATTCAGGTTTATAACTCATTTTTTTTAGAAGTTCATTTCTTTGAATCAATATTCGATTGTATTCGATGATGTCCAGACAATAGATTTTGTTGATATGCGACAATTCCCTGTTGATGAATTTTCTTCTTTCCTGAGGACTATCTTTTATAAGTTTTAAGTCATCCGGATAAAAAAGAATAATGTTAACAGTTCCAAGCAGCTCCGATATTTTTGTAATATTGACTCCATTGATCAGGAAAGCTTTCTTGTTGTTTGAAAGAATTCTGTACTCTATGGTCTCAAGTAATCCATTGTCTTTAAGAATTTCAATGCGCACACTTCCAAAATCCTTATCGAAATTAATCAGATCGGATTCCTTGTTAGTTCTAAAAGATTTACCAAAACCAGAAACATATACCGCTTCTAGAAGATTGGTTTTTCCTTGTGCATTGTCACCCACAATAATGTTCAATTTTTCATCAAATTTTAGTTTAACTTGTTCATAATTTCGATAATTCTCAATGACAATCGATTTGATTTTCAAGTTTTACACCCTCTTAATCACTTTTATTCTGATAGATTCACTTTCAGAATCATCCACACCGGGTATGATCACATCAATGAAATCGTCATGGAAAACTTTCTTGCCTCTTTGAGTGCATACAGTACCGTTCATTGATACGAACCCATCCAAAATGAGTGATTTTGCTGTACCACCCGAATCTACTATTTCAGCGAACTTGAGCAGCTGATCCAGTTTTATGAATTCTGTTTCTATGAATACTTTTTTCATAATTTCTCCTATTTGGATATTCTGCATGGCAGAACTAGATAAGTGTAATTGTCGCTGTCATCAGGTCTTATGATACATGGGCTGACATTGTTGATGAATTCCATTTTTATGTTTTCACTGTCGATGATTTTAAGTGCATCAATCAAATATTTAGGATTGAATCCAATTTCTAGATCCTGACCTTCAAGTTTTATCTTTACTTTTTCTATTGAGCTACCCATTTCAGAATTGGAAGAAATTCTAATGAAATCATCTTTGACTTCAAGTTTAATGGCTATATTTTTGTTTTCTCTAGCCATAAGAAATGAACGATCGATGGAAGTCAAAAATTCATCAGTAGATACGTATGCGAGAGCTTTGTATTCATTTGGCAGAATTTGATTGTAATTGATGAATTCTCCTGCTAACAATCTCGAGTATACTTTGAATTTATTCATACTAAACAAAACTTGTTTGTCATCAAAGGAAATTCTCAAATCTCCTTTTTGATCCATTTGAGAAAGAATTTTGTTTATTTCACTGAGAGTTCTACCTGGTACGACAGCTTTTTTGCTGAGTTCTGTTTTTACTATTGCACGTTTGATCGCCATTCTAAAACCATCTATAGCGACCATATTGAATTTACCATTCTCTATTTCAAGAAGTGCTCCAGTGAGAATTGGTCGAGATTCGTCTTGTGAAATAGCAAAGTGAGTTTGTCTGATCATATTACTGAATAGTTCCTTATCCATTAAGAATGAGTTTTTATCATCTATTTCAGGAAGTTCAGGATATTCGTTGCCTGGAAGTCCTACGAGTTTGAAACTGGATTCCATGCAATGAATAGAGACCACATTGGTTTCATTTACTTCAAATTCAATTTCAGCGTTTGGCAATTTTCTAATAAGTTCAGAAAAAAGTCTAGCTGGAATGACAGTGCTACCTTCTTTTTCTATACTTGCGTCCATAAAAGTTTCTATGCTTAAGTTCAGATCGTTACCAATAAGTCTTAGTTGATTGTCCTTAGCTTCAAAATAGATGCCCGACAGGATTGGTAATGTCGTTTTTGAAGAGACAGCTTTTGTAACCATATTGATTGCTGCAGAGAGTTCTTGTTGCTGACATTTGAATTTCATTTTAGGGCCTCCTTAAATAATAAAATATTTAATAAAAATAAGTAGTAATAGCAGTAGGGGCTGTTAATTTGTGGACAAACCCTGCAGACGTCATATATGAAACATCCTGGCAAAAATTATCTTGTTGACAACTTTTTCTAAAAATCAAAGATATCAACAGAGGATAAAAAACAAATAAATTAAAACTTATCCACAAAAAAATAGTACACATACAAACAGTATAATTTTATTCACCTTTGATTTCTTTGATGATGCTGTCTATTTTATTCTTCATTTCATAATCTGCTTTAATTTCGGTATTGATCTTATCACATGCATGAATAACCGTTGTATGGTCGCGACCACCGAATTCTTCACCAATCTTTGGAAGTGATAGATCGGTGAGCTCTCTGGAAATGTACATTGCAATCTGTCTTGGATAAGCGATTTGTCTGGTCCTCTTCTTGGATTCAAAATCATCAACCTTCATATTGAAATACTCTGCGACAGTCAATTTTATGAGATTGACATCCACTTTTCGTGCTTGTGCTGATGAGAAAATATCCTTAAGGGCTTCATTGACCAGTGTGATATCAACTTCCTTTTTAGTGAGTGAAGCATAAGCCACTACCCTATTGAGTGCACCTTCAAGTTCTCTGATATTGGATTTGATTTTTGTAGCTATGAATTCAAACACTTCACTTGGAATGTCCACACGATCTCTCTCGGATTTTTTTCTAAGAATAGCGATACGTGTTTCGAAGTCTGGCGCTTGAATATCTGATATGAGTCCCATCTCAAATCTTGAGCGAAGTCTATCTTCTAATGTAGGAATTTCTTTTGGTGGTCGATCTGAAGAAACTATGATTTGCTTATTAGCTTCATAAAGCGCGTTGAATGTATGGAAAAATTCCTCCTGAGTTCGCTCTTTTCCAGCAATGAACTGAATATCATCCACCAGGAGAACATCGACTGTTCTATATTTGTTTCTGAATTCCTCATTTTTGTCATCTTTAATGGAGTTGATCAGTTCATTGGTGAACTTTTCACTTGAGACGTAAAATACTCTGGAGTTCTTATTCTGTGAAAGAATATAGTGGCCAATGGCATGCATCAAGTGAGTTTTTCCGAGACCAACGCCTCCATATAGGAAAAGTGGATTGTATGCCTTTGCAGGTGATTCCGAAACTGCGAGAGATGCTGCATGAGCAAACCTGTTGCTGTTGCCAACTACGAACTCATCAAATGTGTATCGTGGATTAAGATTGTTGTTCTCAAAAAAATCACCTATTTGAATGTCACGTTGCTTCTTGAGCTCGATGGAATTCTCTTCAGGAATGATATACTTGATAATATAATCCTGATTGGTGATGTGCTTGATTGTGTTTTTGATCAGATCGTTGTATCTGTTTTCAAGTACATTTCTGTTGAGATTGCCAGTCGTTTGAAGAATCAGCGTGTTGCCTTCGATTGCTATAGGATCTATAGTCTCTATCCATGTGCTGAAACTGACAGTCATAAGTTCGTTGCGCATGATTTCTCGAGCCTGGTCCCATACGGTGATTAATTGATCGTCCATGTGTTATCCTCCTAAATACTGATCTTACCCACAAAATCCAAATGGTATTGTTGATAAAATTGCATTATAATAGTAATGAAAATTGCAAAAAAATAGTCTTATAAAATTGTGGATAAAAAAAGGGTGATAAGAGTTATCAACAGAAAAGCACTCTTTTTATCAACACTACTCACAATGAAAACGCTAAAATGCCAAAAAAAAATGATAAATAATCAACAAATCATACTTATCCACAAATCTGGGGATTGTTAAATTGTTTTTTGTGAGTACAAATTATTCTAACAAATTTCTGGACAGTTTTCAAACTTATCCACAAAAAAGAGATGTAATTTAATAATCATTTTTTTGTGGACAAAATTTTATAGCATTTTTGAAATCAATTTTTGTGGATTAAACGGCATTTTTATACACAAGTTATAATAAAAGTTGTTTATAACTACTATATCTGCAATTTTACCATTATGAAAAACTATATATTGTGACCGCCTAAGTTTTTATTAATAAAATGTCAAAGCTTCCTATAGGCTTGACATAGATGGACCTAAACGTTATAATGTTTTAGCAGACTTATGTGAAAAAAAAATGTTCATATAAATTATTTGACATGTATAAGGAGGTGCTGAAATGAAAAGAACTTACCAACCAAAAAAGAGACAAAGAAAAGTTGAACACGGTTTTCGTAAGAGAATGAAGACAAGTGCAGGCAGAAACGTTCTTAAAGCGAGAAGAAGAAAAGGTAGAAAGAAATTATCTGCTTAATGATTAAAAGACCGCAGTCAGTGGTCTTTTTTTGTAAGTAGGGGCATCGAGTCTGGAGGTCATATGTCTTATGAAAGCATAAAGAAGACTTCTGAATTTTCGAAGGTTTATAAGCATGGAAAATCTTATGCCGATCGTTATCTGGTTATGTATGTCTACCCTAACAAGCTCGGATATTCCCGACTGGGACTCTCCATCAGCAAAAAAGTGGGCAAGAGTGTCGTGCGTAATAGAATTAGACGCCTCATCAAAGAAGTCTTCAGACTGAACTACAAATCTGAACTTCATAATGATATTGTAATTATTGCGAGAGTGCGTGCTTCAGAAGCAGGTTATATGGAGATAAAAAAATCATTCCGGTATCTTCTAAAGAAGGCCGGTATTTAAATTTTTTTGAAAGTGTGTATTAAATGAAGTATTTTTTGATTTTTATGATAAAATTATATCGTAGATTCCTGTCGCCTTTACTTGGAAGTAATTGCAGGTTTCATCCGACATGTTCTATGTATTCCATGTTGGCAATTGAAAAATATGGCGCTCTGAAGGGTGGCTGGATGAGCATAAAGAGAATTTTTAAGTGTCATCCGTTCCATCCAGGCGGATATGATCCATTAGAATAATTCAGGAGGAAAATTAATTGTCTATTTTTGCAGAGGTATTCGGATATTTATTGGGGTTAATTTATAACTTGGTCCAAAATTATGGTGTGGCAATCATCATTTTCACATTGTTGACAAAGCTGATTTTAATGCCTTTTACGATTAAACAATTGAGATCTTCTAAGGCAATGGCGGCATTACAACCTAAAATGAAAGAAATTCAAGAAAAATATAAAGACAATAAAGAAAAGCAAAATCAAATGATGGTTGAACTCTATAAAGAACACAATTACAATCCACTCAGTGGATGTTTGCCACTTTTGATTCAATTTCCGATCATCATTGGTTTGTTCACGGCCTTAAGAGAGCCTGGGACATATGTTTTTGTAAACAATCCTGATTTACTTGAACTGGCGACTCAACAGTCTTTCCTATGGATGAAGAATTTATCGGATCCTGACTTAATCAGCAATATCTTTTCAACAGGTCCTGCATGGTTAATTGGATTGCCTGGTCTTATGCCAGTAATGTCTGCAGCACTCACCTACTTCCAAATGAATTCAATGAACAGCGCACAAGCAAGTGGAAGTGCGGGACAAAACAGCTCTATGAAAATGATGCAAACGATCTTTCCAGTGATGATTCTATTTTGGGGTAAATCATTATCTGCAGGCTTGATTTTGTATTGGACTGTAGGTAGCTTATTCCAACTCGTTCAGCAATATATAATGAATAAGCCGGCTAAGGGGGAAAAAGCGTAATGAAATTTGTGGAAAAAACAGGCAAAAGTGTAGAAGAAGCACTTAGACTTGCTTTAATTGATTTGGAAGCGACCAGAGAAGAAGTCGATTATGAAATCATTGAAGAAGGTACTAAAGGATTCCTCGGATTTGGAGCTAAAGAATTCAAAATCAAAGTCAGTAAAAAGAATTCTGTTACTGATGTAGCCAGAAACTTCCTTGAAAGTGTACTTAAAGAAATGAATATTATGGCTGATTTGGATATAAAGCAAGAAAATGAGACGCTCAGCATCAACATGAATGGCGAAGACATGGCGATCTTGATCGGTAAAAGAGGACAGACACTTGATTCACTCCAGTATTTGATCAGTTTAGTGGTCAACAAAGGAAGAGATGAATACGTAAGAGTTGTCCTTGATACAGAAAATTACAGAATGAAGAGAAAAGAAACTCTTGAGAATTTGGCGGACAAGCTTGCTTACAAAGTTAAGAAGACACGTAAAAATGTAGTCCTTGAACCAATGAATCCTTATGAAAGAAGAATCATTCACTCTGCTCTTCAAAACAATCCAAATGTAAGCACTAAGTCTGAGGGCGACGAACCTTATAGAAAAGTTGTCATTTATTTTGACTACAAAAAAAATAAAGCGAACTAATCCTTATAACCCAGTGCTCAACTGGGTTATATTTTAATTTAAAGGAGCATGCTATGTATTTTGATACAATCGTGGCCATTTCGACACCTATAGGTGAAGGAGCCATTGGAATCATTAGAATGAGCGGCGCAGAAGCATTTGAAATCATCGAATCGATTTTCAAGCCTTTTGGTAAGGATCCAAATGAAGATAAAAAAATGGTATATGGATGGATCATGGATGGCGAAGAAATTCTCGATGAGGTTCTAATTGTCAAAATGTTCGGTCCAAGGACCTATACAAAAGAGAATGTTGTAGAGATCAATTGTCATGGTGGACTTGTCCCTATCAGAGCTATACTTAGTCTTCTTCTCAAGAAAGGCGCTAGAATGGCTGAGCGTGGTGAGTTTACAAAGCGCGCCTTCCTTAACGGGCGGATTGATCTTGCACAGGCGGAGTCAGTTATGGACCTCATTGGTTCAAAAACAAAACGCGGTTACGACATGGCGATGAACCAACTTGAAGGTCATTTGTCAAAACGAGTCAGAACTATGAGAGATGCCATGATGAATCTGATGGCACAAGTTGAGGTAGGAATTGATTATCCAGAAGAGGATATTGAAGACATAACCTATTCTGAAATATTAGAATCACTATCAACAGTTCAACATCAAGTAGCTACCCTACTCAAGTCGGCAAATAACGGTAAAATCATAAGAGAGGGTCTGAAGACGGTGATTATCGGAAAGCCAAATGTTGGTAAATCCAGTCTGATGAATGCATTATTAAAGGATTCAAGAGCTATTGTGACAGACGTACCGGGAACAACGAGGGATGTTATCGAAGAGTACATGAATATAGGCGGTATACCAATCAGATTAGTGGATACCGCCGGTATTAGAGTCACTGATGATGTCGTCGAAAAGATTGGTGTTGAACGATCAAAAATATCTTTCAATGAAGCCGATCTGGTCATATTTGTCTTGAATGCATCCGAACCACTTTCGGATGAAGATTTGGATCTGATGGAGCATGTGAAAAATAAGCATGCCATTGTTATTATCAACAAGACGGATCTGGAGATTAAAATTGATGAAAATGAAATCAATCGCCATCTAAATGACAAGCGGATCATCAAAACTTCAGTCGAAAAAGAAATTGGTATCGATTTGGTTGAAAATGCAATTTCTACAATGCTGCTAGATGATGATCTAGAAATCAATCCTAGTGAAATTGTAAGCAATACGAGACATATCAATCATCTGGAGTTGGCTCACAAGAACATTACCGATGCCATGAATGCCACTTCAAATCACCTGCCTTATGATTTCATAGAAGTGGATGTGAAAGAAGCAATACTCAATTTAGGACATATCACAGGTGAAAGCGTTGAAGAAGATTTACTCAACAACATCTTTGGCAATTTTTGTTTAGGCAAATAAGGAGAAATCAATGGTTAGAACTTATCATTCAGGTAACTATGGTTGCATAGTTGTCGGTGCGGGACATGCCGGCTGTGAAGCTGCTCTGGCAAGCGCAAGAATGGGTGTGGAAACTTTAATATTATCAATAAATCTCGATTCCATTGCGATGATGCCGTGCAATCCTTCTATAGGTGGTACTGGCAAGGGACATCTAGTAAAGGAAATCGATGCTCTTGGTGGCGAAATGGGTCTTAATATTGACAAATCATTTCTTCAAAGCAAGATGTTGAACCAATCTAAAGGTCCCGCTGTACATTCTCTTAGAGCACAAGCTGACAAAAACAAGTATCATATGGAAATGAAAAAAGTCCTTGAGAATACAGATCATCTTCACATTAAGCAAGCCGAAGTCGTCAGCTTGGACATTGAAAACGATAAAATTAAAGGTGTCCTCACTGCAACTGGTGCTTATTATTCTGCGGAAACCGTTGTACTTGCTACTGGAACTTACCTCGGTAGTAAAATTTACATCGGTGATGCGGTGTTGACTAGTGGTCCTAATGGTTTAGCGGGCTCTTATGCACTTGCGGAAAACCTAAAATCACAAGATTTCGAACTCAGAAGATTCAAGACTGGGACCCCAGCCAGAATAGATGCTAGGACTCTTGATTATGATGAAATGGAAGTTCAATGGGGTGATCAGGATTATGAACTCTTTTCTTTCATGAACGATCACGTGGAACTGGACGAAATGCCATGTTGGTTGAGTTATACCAATGTCGGGACACATAACATCATACTCAATAATATGGATAAATCCAGTCTTTTTTCAGGAGTGATTGAGGGGACAGGTCCAAGATATTGTCCATCCATCGAAACCAAAATTGTACGATTTAAAGATAAGGAAAGGCACCAGTTATTTATTGAACCTGAAGGGCGAGACACCAATGAAATGTACGTACAAGGCATGTCTTCGAGTATGTCTGAGGATGTACAACTTGCATTCATGAGGTCTATTCCAGGACTTTCAAGATGCGAAATCATGAGACCTGGATATGCCATCGAATACGATTGTATCAACCCGTTACATTTGAAACTTTCGCTTGAGTATCAAAATATTGATGGTCTTTTCTCCGCAGGTCAATTCAACGGATCATCAGGATATGAAGAGGCAGCCGCTCAAGGACTCATAGCAGGAATTAACGCAGCACTCAAGGTACAAGGCAAAGAACCATTCATACTGGATAGATCGGAAGCTTATATTGGAGTCCTGATTGACGATCTCGTGACTAAAGGTACAGATGAACCCTATAGAATGATGACTTCCAGGGCTGAATATAGATTGCTTCTTAGACAGGATAACGCTGACCTCAGGTTGACACAAAGAGGTTATGAAATTGGGCTTGTAAAAGAAAACCGCATCACAAGATTCAATACTAAAATTCAAATGATTGAAGAAGAAATGAAACGAATTCAAGCACTGAATCTGAAAGAAAGTGATTTGAATCCAATTTTGACTGCTATGGGTATCCCTACAGTTACCCAAAGTGTACGAATGGGAGATTTATTGAAGCGTCCTGAAATTTATTATAAAGATCTTGAAACGATTGACAACACTAGACCGGTTCATTTGACCAAAGATGTGATCAAACAAGTTGAGGTCACTCTCAAGTACGAAGGATATATTAAAAAACAGCTTCAACAAGTTGAAAAATACAAATCACTTGAAAATAAAAAATTATCTGCGGATATAGATTACTATTCCATTGAAAGCCTGAGACTTGAAGCCAGACAAAAACTGGATGAGATCAAGCCGGAATCCATTGGACAAGCATCTAGAATTTCTGGCGTCTCCCCTGCTGATGTCTCAGTACTTTTGGTTTATCTGGAGCAAACAAGACGGAGGAAATCAATTAATGAATAAATATTTTGAAGCTATGGACATTCATTTGACAAAAGTACAAAAGGATCAATTTGATCGTTATTTTGAACTTCTGATCAGTGAAAATGAAAAATATAATTTAACAGGCATAGTCGAATACGATGAAGTCTACGTCAAGCATTTTTTAGATTCTGTTTTAATCGAAAAACTTGGATTTGATCTTCAAGACAAGAAAATGATTGATATAGGAACAGGCGCTGGATTTCCAGCAATTCCCATTAAAATTATGAATCCCTCAGTTCAAATGACTTGTCTCGATGCACTCAACAAAAGAATCGGATTTATACAAATGGTCAATAGTGCGCTTGAGATTGATCATATGGAACTTGTACATGGTCGTGCAGAGGATTTCGGACAGAACCCTGTTTACCGCGAGAAGTATGATTTTGCAGTATCTAGAGCTGTAGCTGAGTTAAGATTGTTACTCGAATTTGTAATGCCTTTTGTCAAAGTTAATGGATATTTCATCGCTTACAAAAGTTTAAAATCAAAGTCAGAGCTTGATGATGCCAAGAATGCACTTAAACTTTTGAATTCTGAACTGGTTGAAGTTAAGCAATTTATACTCCCTGACCAATATGGTGAAAGAGATATGTTGATTATTAGAAAAAATGGAAATTTGAGTAAAAAATATCCTCGTAAACCAGGAGTCCCCAAAAAATCACCTTTATAGCACAATATGAGAACATTGAGTGAATAATTCAATTGTTCTCTTTTTTTATGTGTGAAATTTTAGTATAATGTTGTTAGTGGTTAACAATTAGGAGGCAACATGGGCAAATCGATAGCAATTTTCAATCAAAAAGGCGGAGTGGGCAAAACAACAACAGCTGTTAATTTTTCCGCAGCTCTAGCAGAGAAAGGGAAACGAGTCCTATTGATCGATAACGACCCTCAGGGTAATCTTACGAGTGGCGTTGGTGTTGATAAAAATTCACTGGAAAAATCAATATATCATGTACTGATCAATGAGGCTTCCATTGAGGATGTCATTCTTCATACAAGTTTTGAACGTTTGGATATTTTACCTGGTAGTGTCGATTTGGCTGGTGCAGAAATTGAACTCATTGATTTCGAAGATCGTGAGTTTTTACTCAAGAAGCAAATTCTTAAAGTTAAGGATGCATACGATTATATTATTGTCGACTGTCCCCCGTCTCTTGGATTATTGACCATAAATGCACTTGTCGCCGTAGACAGTGTATTGATTCCGATTCAGTGTGAATATTATGCTCTCGAAGGTGTCAGCCAGTTGGTTAACACTTTCAATCTTGTTAAAAAAAGCATCAATTCCAATCTAGAGATTCAAGGTGTATTATTAAGTATGTTTGATGGACGCACCAATCTTTCCATACAGGTAGTTGAGGAAGTCAAAAAACATTTTAAACAATTGGTTTATGCGACCATCATTCCCAGAAATATAAGACTTGCTGAAGCTCCAAGTTTCGGACTGCCGATCATTCATTATGATCGTAAGTCTAAAGGTGCTGAATCATATTTGGAACTTGCCGATGAATTTCTAGAGTTGGAGGAAGAGAATGAGTATTAAAAAAAGTGGATTAGGAAAAGGTCTTGGTGCTCTTATCCCATCAGAGTCTATGCAAAATATCGAGAAAAATATCAATGAACATGGAGAATTGATTCAAGAGATTGATGTCAATCTTATTATTCCGAATAAAGATCAACCGCGTAAGCACTTTGACCAAGAAAGAATCGCAGCACTTGGAGATTCCATTTCCGAGCATGGATTGTTACAACCTATCGTTTTAAAGCGGAATGGTAGTTTTTATGAAATAATTGCAGGTGAAAGAAGATGGCGTGCCACTAAACATCTTGGTGTAAAAAAAATATCTTCTATTATCAAGGATGTAGACGATTTTACCATAGCACAGCTTGCCTTAATCGAAAATGTACAGCGTGAAGACTTAAATCCAATTGAAGAAGCTATGGCTTATCATAAATTGATTGATGAATATAAAATTACACAAGAAAAGCTTAGTAAGATTGTAGGCAAAAGTAGATCTTACCTAACGAACACCATGAGATTGATGAAACTTGAAACTTTTATACAAGATGGTATTGTCAATGGTACTATATCAAATGGACATGGTAGAGCTTTATTGGCACTTGAAGAGCCTAAAAAGCGCAAAATGGCGTATGAAAAGATTGTTTCTGAAGCATTCAGCGTACGAATGACTGAAGATTTGGTAAAGAATTTTGAAAAATATTTTAAAGAACGTACAGCAACTACAAAATCTCATAATAAGTTAAGAGAAATTGTAAACTTAGAAGATGAATTATCGGTTTCGTTTGGTACTAAAGTCACCATAAAGGAATCACAAGGTAAAGGAAAAATACTGATTGATTTTTATAATATTGACGATCTAAATAGAATAATTGATTTGATCAATAAGCAATAATGTTTCACGTGAAACATAGTTCATGTTTTGAGCTATGTTTTTTTGTTTCACGTGAAACATATATGTGTTACAATATAGAAAAGATGAGAATTGGAGCCATTAATATGAGGAAAATAGCAATTATAGTAAACCCGGTAGCTGGAAATGGCAAAACAATTGAGACACTCCCTATAATAAAGGATATATTCAACAAATATAAAGATGCAATTGAATTGAAAATTGTGTTATCAAAGAACAAGGGTGATGTTACTGCTTTAGCAAATGAGATTAGTAAAGAAGGAATCAATGAATTTATTGCAGTGGGTGGAGATGGAACACTATCAGAATTAATTAATGGACTTGATTATAATGTAAATACGATCTATAAAGTTGGAATCATCCCTTGGGGTACAGGAAATGATTTTATCAAGTCATTAAATAATGAAAAGAGTATTGATAAAATTCTTAAAAATGTAATAGAAAATCGAACTCAACTAGTGGACCTGGGAAAAGTAAATGAGCATTATTTTATTAATGTTTGCTCATTTGGGATAGATGGACCGATTATAAGAGACACAGAAAAACTTAAAAAAGTGTTTCCAGGTCATCCAGCTTACCTAATAAGTACTCTGAAATCTGGGTTGATTTTTAAAGCACAGCAAACCAAAGTCACCGTCGATGATCGAGAATATAATGGCAATATGATTTTAATTGCAGTCGGCAATGGAAAATATATTGGTGGTGGAATGAATATTTGTCCAGAAGCGAAAATCGACGATGGACTTTTTGAAATCTGTTTGGTAAACAATGTTTCAAAAATAAAATTCATGAGAGAAATTGGAAAAGTCTATAAAGGAAGATTGGGAGAAGTTGAAGAAGTAATTTATGATAGGGGTAAAGAAATTTCTATCGAAGTCAAGGGCGAGCAATATCAAATAAATGTAGATGGTAATTTAATTGGTACCACACCTTCCAAAATTAGATTCTCTAAACACCAGATGTATATATTTTCTGATTAATTACCATATTTTGTAAAAATATTGATATCTGAAATAAGAAAAAAATATATTCTAATACTAAGATTCGACAAAACACAAAAAATCAATACAGAGAGAATATGAGGCTTTTTGATGAGTACTATGAATTTAAAGGACGCAAAAGATCATTTTATTGAATCAGGCAGATTAAATCGAAATGTGGTCAGGGATGACATTTCAATTTCTTGGTATAAATGTAGATTGAGTCAATTGTCAATTGATCATGATGGGACCATCTGCCAAAACAATAAAAAAGTAAAAACCATCAATAAACTTGATCCGGGTTTTATTGATTATTTGGATTCTATAATTCCTATATCATATGATTTCATAATATCAGATCAAAATCACAACGTAATCTATCAAAGAATAGATAATCATTTTTTTAAATCCATTCAATGTATAGAGGAATTATGTATAGGAACAAACGCTGGTGCATTAGCGCTAAAAATGGGAGTAGATCAAATTGTGATGAAACATGAGCATTATCTTAACTCATGGTCAGAACTATTTTCTTTAGGTATTCCGATTCGAGAAGAAGAAGATATGATTGGTGCTATTATGTTAGTAGCTGATTTTCAACCATCAGAAATGGACATTACTGTGCTAAAGGAGAAATTAAAGAAGTTTGAAAATCGTAGAACCAAAACTGTAGAAGTAGAAATTAAAGATTTGAATTTTGAAGATTACTTCGTATACCCTGAAAAACATAAGGCATCTTTCATCCAGAGTTTAAATAGACTTTCAGTAATGAATACACCAGTAATGATCATGGGTGAAAGAGGATCGGGAAAAACAACTCTCACTTGGTATCTTTGTTTGATCAATGGATTATCACCATATTTTATAAATGGGAAAAATATACCTAGAACTATGGCAACAGAGATATTAAGAAAAGCATTGTATCAATATGATACAGTTGTAATTGAGAACTTTGAGGCTCTCTCATCAGAGAACAAGCAGTTGTTAACTGCTTACACCGAAGAAAAAATTATAAGTAAAACAAGTGAGAAGTTCAGTAATTACAGTGCACACAATCTAATTCTGACAACGGATTACACTAGTGAAGAACAATGTGATAAAATCGATTTGAAGCTAATGAGTCGATTTTCAGTAAATGCTGTTAAACTCAAAAACCTTGATACATTTAAGCATGATTTTACATTTATAATGAAAAAAATACTGGAGCGATACGATTTACGTATTACTGATGCTGCTGCTGAAGTTGTATCGAAAAATAGTAAGATCAACACATTCAGAGAATTGTCAGAGTACATTGAAAGCCTAAAATCTAAGCATAAAGAGAACCGAAGCATTGACGTTGCCGATCTGATCTATAGGAAAGAAGCCAGTATGCATTCGCTGGAAGAGCAAGAGAAACAGTATGTCAGTTACGTATTTGAGCGAATGGACCACAATATTTCAGCAACTGCAGAAGTACTGAAGATAGGTAGAAGCACATTGTACAGGAAGCTTGAAAAGTATCAAATCGATACAGTAGAGAATTATTCAAAATGATACATCAATATAGATGTCTTATATTGATACAGTGCCCAGCAATCAAATTGGGCACTTTTTTTATATCTTAACTTATCTCAATATGATACGAACATTATATAGAATGTTCAAAATGCTTTTATTAAGAGGGTATGTGTAAAGTGAATTACAGTAATAGAAGAAAGTGAAAACATCTGTAAATACTTACATAATAGTGGTGTAATCGTTCTTAATAGTAGACTTTTAGTGAAATAATTCAAAATATGTCGTTTTCAAAATAACATTTGAATAGTAAAGCTTTTTTTTGTAGAATAGAAATGAGAAGAAGAAAGCTTAAATCAAGCGAATTAGGACATTAACAGTAAATTTACTGTTAACTGTTGGGGGTGATTGATATTGTATAAAGTCAGTGAAGTTGCTGAAGTGATAGGTGTGGAGAAGACGGAAATATTTGAAAAAATGATCACACACAAAACATTGATGGATCCAAACATCCATAAAAAAGATGGAGTAACCTATTTTGATGAGCGAGGATTAGAAATTCTTAAAACATTGTTCTCTAAAGACATATCAAGTTCACCTGGTGAATTCGACAACTTTAAATTGGAACAACAAAATGATTCCATCAAGAAAAATAGACCGTTATCCAAATTTGAAAGAGATAGAAAAATATTGATCGATAAAATGGATATATTAAGAAATGAACTAATGAATTTGGATATGGAGTTGAAACTTAAAGATGAAATGATTCTTAAGTATCAAGTTAAGGTGAATGAAGACATTGAAGCTTTGAATCGATTTCAATATGCTTTACTTAAAAAAATAGAAAGAATTATGGAGTGAGCGCATGTATCGTGTCATAGAAGTAGCTAGGATGTTGGGTGTGAGCAAAGTCACCATCTACAAAAAAGTAAATAAGAATAAAAAACTTTTGAAAAACCACATTCACACCAGAAGCAACATAACTTACATAGACGATGTGGGTGTGCAAATCATCAAGGAGACCATTGAGATATCCTCCAGCGGTTTACAAAACGACAACAATGATATTTCTGAAATCAAAAATGAAGTTTTGGAGGATCTCACAAGAGCAATTGAAATCCTCAATCACCAGATTCACGTCAAAAAAGAGCAAATCAATATAAAAGATGAAATCATAGAGAATTATAAAACATTAATCAAAAGTAACAGGGGTAAACTGCAATATCTAGAAAACAAATTAAATGAAGTCAATTAGGAGGGTTAAGCTGTGGTACCTAAAAAATCAATTTTCGAGAAACTGGGTTTAATAGAACCTAAAATTACTGACACGGAAGAAGAAAAAATGGAAATCGAGACACAAACTGAAAATATTCCTGATCCTGAACACGTTCCCGATCTAAGAAATTTGGATTTTGAAGAACAAAAGCCAAAAGTTGAAGAGATGACCAAAGTTAAAGAAGATGAACCTGTTAGCACACCGAATGAAATCAGCGATAAGTTGGATCTTATTATTGGCGCTTATGAGAAAAACAAAATGATTACAATTGATGAGATTTACAGAAATGCTCACTTGGATTCAGAAGTCAAAAAGACGATTTTTATGACAGATGTTTATTTAAAAGCTATTCCTGAGAATTTACCGCTGGATATCAAAAGAGAAACGG
>JAIOSU010000247.1 GCA_021107455.1 Clostridiales bacterium
AGTATCAACTTTATTCCCCTTTGCCATTTCAATGGCAATCTTTGCAGTCGTAATGGCCAGTTCATTGATGGGTTTAAAGACTGTAGCGAGCTGTGTGCCTTCAACAATCCTCTGACAGGCCGAGAGTTCAGCATCCTGACTGACCACAAAAACGTCACCTGCCATTTGCCATTTCGAAAGCACCTCTATGGCTCCAGTTGCAAGAACATCATTGGCTGCGATGATTCCATCGATATGATGACCTAGCGACAGATGATTTTCTACCACATCTTTTGCATACTGTTCTCTCCATTCGTTGGCCCATATTTCCTCAAGAATTTCCACTTCTCCAATCTCTATCAGAGGATCGATTTTTTTATGAAAACCGATATTGAGGAGTGAGGAGTTGTTGTCACTCGGATCACCGTTGATGATCAGTATCTGCTTCGGTGGTGCTTCTTCTTCCAATTTAAGCGCTCCTATCAATCTTTCCGATATATTCTCCCCTATCGCTTCGTTGTCAAAGGATATATAAAGGTCTAGGTCGGGATGAATGATCAATCGATCATACGCTATGATCTTAATGCCATTTCTATAAGCTTCATCTATAGCGGGGGAAAGCGCTTCCGCATCTTTTGGCACTATGATCAGAACGTCCACATTTTGAGCAATCAGATACCTGATCTGTTCAATCTGCTTCTCAATGTCCTCGTTTGCTATTTGAACGTCCACCTTTGCACCAAGCTCTGTGGCTGTTGCCACAAGAATTTCCATTTCACGTTGCCAACGTTCTACGACAAAACTGTCAAACGAAATCCCTATTTTGATCACATCGTCCTCGACTGGTTCTGACGGTTCCGCAGTACACCCAGTCATTAAAGCCATTAGCAGTAAAGTTATCCATACCCATTTGATCTTCATCTGTTTAACCTCTGATAATCCTTAGGCGTTATGCCTTCGTGTTTTTTAAACGACCTGATAAAATAACTTGTATCATTATATCCCACCTTGAGACCAACTTCTTTCAAACTCACATCACCGACCCTAAGCAATTTCTTAGCAGCTTCAATTCGAAGCTCCGTGAGAAACTCCTTGAATGTTACTCCCGTGTCTTCCTTGAAGATTTTTGAAAGGTATTGCGGTGTCACATTCACGTTTTCAGAAATCTTTTCAAGTGATAACTCTTCTGAAAATGATTTTTGTAAAATGTCTATCGCGTCGATGGTGATCGGATTGAAGGATTCTCTTTGCATTTTTGCATAAAGTGAAAACCATTCTAAAACATTTTTTTCGAAAAACTGGATTTTCTGAGCTGGTAATTTTTCAAGCAGACCTGTGAGATAATGTATCTTAGGGTCACCTGTGACTACACATTTGGACTGCATTTTTACCATGAGCTCAATCAAAATAGCTTCTGCATATTCAAGCGTGTTTTTATCCCCGAGCATCTTCAGATATTCTCCTTCAAATTGCTTCAGGGTTTGTTTGAATCGTTTGTTTCTGGATATGAAATCGTCATAAAGCACTTTTGAGAGTTCATCAAAATGGTCGAATGAGGTTTCACTGGACTGCACATCTCCAATTGTGGTCAGATTCTTGTCGGTTAGTTTCAGTGCCAATATGGCCTCCGCATAAGATTCCGAAATTTTTTCAATGTCTTTCTCTCCACCGATTCCAATCCGGACATTAAGTTGAAAACGGTCAATGATTTCTTCACTCAAACTGCTCCAAAATGCCTGATCGATTCTTCGAGTTCCTTTCTCTATATAGATGAAAACACGATTCAGGAAAGGGTGACTGACCAGCGCATCCGCATGATACTTAATCAAAGTCCTGAGGAATTCACTGCTCTCATTCATTTTTTGATTGAATTTGTTAAGCGCGTCAAAATCGGTATTCGAGGACAAATGCGAGAAGTCGATGACGACAAAATAGCCCCTTTGCATAAGAATCTCCAAAATTTCCCGGTAGTGATTGATATATTTCATATAATTTCTACCGAGGATAATTGAGTTGAAAAAATTGCTTTCCACGAGTTGAATCGATTGATAATACTTTTCAATATGTTCCAGTTCCTTATTTCTAAGCGTCTCCTCCAGATTCACCTTATCTACGACTTTTTCAACGGTTTCAATCATTTTGTTTTTTGAAAGCGGTTTTAGAAGATAATCTTCCACACCAAATTTCACGGCTTCTTTTGCATATTCAAAATGATCATGTGCTGAAACAATTATGATTTTCACCAAACGGTCCACTTTTCGGACCCGCTCGATGAACTCAATTCCATTCATGCCAGGCATACGAATATCGGTCATAATGATATGCGGCCTGAAGTGTTCCATTTTAATAAGACCTTCCCTGCTGTTGCGAGCGGTTTCTATTACCACCTCAAAAGCTTTTTCGAGCACACCGGAAACAGACTCAAGAACGATGGCCTCGTCATCCACTATAAGTATTCTAATCATAGGTTGTCGCTCCCTTCAAGTGGTATCCAGAGAATGATGCTGGTATATTCCTCTTTTTTGCTGTCGATATAAAAGAGCTCCTCCCGATTGAAGAAATGCTTAAGTCTATCGTAGACATTACCAAGCCCAAGTCCGGTTGTATACCCTTTTTTATCAGCATTTTTTTCAAATTCTTTGTTGTTGAGGCGTTCTAGTGTGTCGCAGTCTATGCCTTCACCATTGTCTTTGACTTCAATTCTGACATTTTTATGATCCATTGCGCTCATGATTTGGATCAAACCTGATCCGGTACGATTCTTGAATCCGTGAATCAGGGCGTTCTCTATGATTGGTTGCAATATAAGCGGAGGCATTTCAACATGGAGTGTCGCTTCATCAATATCAAAATCAAAAATGAACTGTTCACCAAATCTGACTTTCATCAGCGAGCAATAATTTTGGACGTTGACCAATTCCTCTTTCAATGTCACTTTGTTCTCCAAACTTTGAATATTGTATCTGAAAAGTTGTGAAAGATCCTCCAGAAATGAGCTCGTTCTGTCTGCATTTTCAATTATGGCCAGTTGCATTCCGGCATTTAGTGTATTAAAAAGAAAATGCGGATTGATTTGAGCCTGAAGTGCCATGAGTTCCGCTTGATTGAGCAGATTTTGCATTCTCAGCTTTTCTATTTCGGATAATCTGAGCTTGTTTTCAGTTTCAACCTTATCTCTTAATTCCTCAATATAGTTTTTGATGTGCATGGCCATATTGTCAAAAGCTGATTCAAGGACTTGCGCTTCCTTGAAGTGTTCCCCCTCTATCTTTCCAAAGGTGTATTGACCCTCAGATATTGCCCTGGCCCTGTTGCTGAGTTCGACAATCGGCCTTGTTACATTGGTTGAGAATGTGAAAACGAATAAGACACTCAGCGAGATCAAGAGCCCAACCATGAGAATCAATCCATTTTGCACCAACTTGACTTTTTCAGTTAAAAGCAAATAATTTTCTAGATTCGTCTCAAAATCCCATTCTTCCAGTTGTTTGACTTTAAGATTGATATAGTGGTCCACAGTCAAGAGTTCGGAATAAGATTCCAGGTACCGTTCTGTATTTCTTGCTCTTTTGAACTCAATGGCGAGTTCAGCCTTATCCAGGTAAGCATCTAGTAACATGCCGATATTGTGAAGCTGAAGTCTCGATGGATCATTGGATTTGCCATAACTAAAATTGGTCCTCATACTGCCAAGCGCATTATACATATTCAAATACTGTACAAAACTGTCTGAATTTTTTGTTGCCAGATAATTTTCAAGTTGAACTTCCAGTGTGTTCATGTCGTCTTGCATCTCATTGAGCATGATGCTGGTGGAGAACATTTCGTTGATCTGCTCATTGACCTTGTATGTCGCATAGAACGTATAAATAAAACCCGTCAAAAAACATACGAGAATCACTAGAACAAACAGAAACACTTTTCTTTTTAATGTGTTTTGAAATAACCATGTCTTCATAATTGTCCTCTAAGGATGAACTTCTTCCAGATTGTCCTTTTTTAAAGTGGCAATCGGTATATTGATGTACGACGATACAACCTGTTCTTTGTTGAGTTTATCCAGATATTCTATTGAAAGTCTTCCGAGTTCCTCATAGTCCTCGACCAAACTGGCATAGACCAAATTTTTCCTTATATACTCGACAATCTCTGGAGTATTTCCATTTGCGATGACCTTTATACTACCAACCATGTTTCTGTCCACGAGCACCCTCATCACTCGATTGACATCCAGTGGATCTGTGCAAATGATCACATCTATGGTTTCAGTACCGCCAAGAATCTCATCAACGATGATTTCTGCTCTCAAATTTGTAGAATATTGAATGGTGCTGATGCTTAGAGACTCGTAATCCTTGACACCCTCGTATAGTCCGTTGACAAAATTGTTGGTGGCAACTGCTTTGTCGTCCAAATATTCATTTCCTAAAATTACGGCGACTCGACCTTGACGATCAGTGGCTAGAGCGGAGAGTGCCGCTGCTTCTTTGCCAAGTTGGAATTTGTTGGTTCCTACATAAAGATCTCGGTCCGATTCAGGGGCGTCATTGCCTATTGCCACCACATTTATGCCATTTGCCTTAAAAGAATTGATTTGACTGCTATAAGCATTGTTATTGGACAGTTTCAATATTACTCCATCCACTTCGGTGAGCTGGATCATATCAAAGATTGCATCGCTGGATTGGACGCCCACCTCATATACCTCAAATACAGCATCATGAGCATCTATTATAGAATCAATGCCCTCAATAAACTTATTGAAGGCATAGGAGGATACTTCATCCGTAACAATGGCAAAATGATGCGCTTTGTCAATAGAACCGCTATATCGTGCAGCCCTAAGTTGATTGATTGAATTGATGCTGATAAAGCTGATGACAATCAAACTGAAGACGATCACAGCTTCAAGCAATTTAATCCATTTTCTCATGATTCCACCACTGTTCCTTTATTTGCTGGTCCCGATGAACCTCTTACTTTAAGCTCGGTTGGAACAACTATTTTCTTTGCGATTTCCCTTTTCCTCAGAATTTGCTCAAGAAGCAACTCTACTGCGGTTTCTCCCATAAATTCCTTGTGGACTCTGACCGTGGTCAGTGCTGGAAAAGTGTATTTGGAAGTGGGTATATCGTTGAATCCTATGATACTGATCTCTTCAGGCACTTTTTTACCTTTTTCGTGAAGTGCCCTTAATACTCCGATTGCTATGGAATCACTCGCTGCAAAAAAGGCGGTTGGCACATTCTCAGTCGACCCTAGAATATTTTTCATGATCTTATAACCAGATTCGGCAAGAAAAGCACCAATATGAATCTGTGACTCATCAAGGAGCCCTTTCGAGGTCATGTAATCCCTGAAAGTCTTTTCTCTCATCTCACCAATGGCTACATGACTTTGTCCCAAATATTCTCTTCCACCAATATATCCAATATGTGTATGTCCACAATCGATCAGATAATCCAGTGCGTCGACAACAGCTCTTTCAAAATCGATGATCACAGAGTCAAAATTGCGATCATTTGGAGCAAAATCCACAAACACTATATGCTTGGACTTTAATTTGAATCCTTCTATCTGATCTGTGGTGAACTTTCCGATTGCAATGATCCCGTCGATTTTATCGATGGTTTTCATATTGGTTTCATCTGGCTTATAGATTTTGACCATTTCGATTTGATGATCATAGCACAACTTCTCTATCCCAAACCTTATGGCCATATAATATGGGTCATCCAGTTCCTGTGACATGGAATACCAGTGGATGAGTGCAATCCTAAGTTTTGTTCTGATTCTACCTACATTGCGTTTTCTAGGAGGCAAATAATCGAGTTCCTCTGCGATTTCAAGAATTCTTTGTCTCTTGTCCTCGGAGACCGATAAAGTGTCATCATAATTAAGGACTCTTGAAACTGTTGCAGGCGATACGCCTGATTTTTCGGCAATATCTTTGATCGTAGCCATGAATTGTCCTCTTTTCATTTTAGTAAAGTTTTACCATTTAATGATACACCGATTGAACCCAATTATCAAGTGGTGTGTTTATAGGTGTCTGGTTTTATCAATCATCCTCAATATGGATACCTCGTCCGTATGCCTATTCACCTCGTCCAGTTCAAACCATTTGAGATCATGGGATTCATCCGAGATGGTGAGGACTTCCTCCTTTGATGCAACCATCAAGAATCTCAAATCGTAATGGTAGTGTTTTTCAGTTGTCCCATGTTTTGGAATCTCGTGAACATCCAGATCAAAGATCTCTTCTGATACCAGCGATACGGAATTTAAACCTGACTCTTCAAAAGCTTCCCTGAGGGCACTCTCGATAATGGTTTCATCCTCTTCAGTATGCCCCCCCAGTTGAAGCCAACGATTGAGTTTGGCATGATGAGTCAATAGAACATGTTTATAACTTCGATCAACAATCCATGCAGAAGCGGTGATATGACCTACAGGGTTTCTTTTTCCGAATAAGATCTCTTGTATATCCACAAATTCACATAGCTTTTCGTACTGTTTCGCATTGTGCTCATCATATGGTATATAACGGGACAATAATCCCTTGATTTCGAGTTTCATATTGGTCCTCTTTTATCTTTCTCATTATAACGCAGTAAATCCCAGCTCAGTAAAGATCCTATCTTTTCTGAACCGGGACTATTCTATTGAATGGTGTCAGGGTGTTCCAACAATAATTCCTGGACAAAAGGTGTAAATTCATCATGATCCATTTCGACCAAATCACACCATTTGGCACTGATGACATCTTCGTCATCTTCTTTTGGTGCAATAGGTTTGCCTGATTTGACTTTCACCTTATATATAAGTCCCACATGATGCAATGTCAATTTGCCAAGTTCGGGATCCTCATAATTCACAACCACAGCATCAGATTTGAAAAAACTGTATGACTCGATCTCGAGTCCGGTTTCTTCAAGTATTTCTCTTATAAGCGTCGTATCGGGAGATTCTCCAAATTCGATTTTTCCACCTGGTAAATCCCATTTGCCAATGTATGGACCTCTTGATTTTTCAACAAGTAAAACCTGACCTTCTGAAACAATCAAACCATATACCCCGACATGCTGCACTCTTTGAAACATGATTCACACTCCCGTTCATTTTATTTTACATAAGTTCGCTTAATATTTTTCCTAATCTACCAATGCCTTCAATTATTTTTTCCTCTGGCATGTTTGAAAAATTGAGTCGCATGGAATTTTCTTTTCCACCATTGGGGAAAAAGGATCCTCCAGGTACAAATGCCACTTTATTCTCCACTGCAGTGACCATGATTTCTTTTGCATCAATTTCCTCAGGCAACATCACCCAAGCAAAAAGTCCGCCCTTTGGAATCTCATAAACCGCAGCTTTTGGAAAAGTCTTGTCCATTTCTGACAACATCAGATCTCTTCTCTTTTTATAGGTATTGATGATTGATCCTATATGAGCATCAAAATCATAGTTTTCAAGATATGCATTGAGCTCTCTCTGGCTGATTGAACTCGCCTGAAGATCCGCCCCTTGCTTTACAGTAATGTATTTATTCAATAATAATGGTGACGCGCATACCCATCCGATTCTGAGACCGGGTGAAAATGTCTTGGAAAAGGTTCCTAAATAGACCACTCTACCTTCTGTATCAAAAGACTTGATGGCTGGTATCGCTTCACCTTCATATCTGAGTTCACCATAGGGGTTGTCTTCAATGATCACCAAATTGTATCGGTTTGCAATTTCAACAAGCTTTATTCGACGCTCTTTGGACCAAGTTCTTCCAGATGGATTCTGAAAATCGGGAATCACATAGATAAATTTGGCTTTGGGATGCTCTTGGATCGCCAATTCAAGGCTCTCCATCACCATGCCGTCTGAATCTGTATCCACTTCTTGGAACTCGCATTCATAGGCTCTAAAAGCATTGATGGCACCCAAATAACTCGGACTTTCACATAGGACATAATCTCCTGGATTGATAAAAATCTTACCAGTAAAATCAAGACCTTGTTGAGATCCATTTGTGATGAGTATATCCTGCTTTTCTGCTGAAATGCCACAGTTTCCCATACGTGCCGCAATCTTCTCCCTTAGGGGATCATAACCCTCTGTGGTACTGTATTGAAGCGCTTCCATTCCCATCTCATCCAGAACCTTGATGGCCATTTGTTTATAGGCTTCGACAGGAAACATTTCCGGTGCCGGCAAACCACCCGCAAAAGAAATAATCTCAGGCCTCTGTGTTAATTTAAGTATCTCTCTAATTTCAGATGCCTTTAATTTTTTAACGCGTTTACAAAAAAGATGTTCCATAAATTTGCACCCTAATTGTATTGGCGTCATTGTCTCAGACGTCTCCACAAATAACTTACCACGTTTGACCGTATGGTTCAACCTCCAAACAAAAGTATACAATATTCATTATTCAATTACTTCTTTTGAGAAAAATAATGATACGCACGCTCTACCGATTCAGAAGATCCCACAAGGAAAAGTTGATTTCCGGATTCTATTGTTCTGTGCCCCCTTGGGATGATCAACTCCTCGAGTTTTGTGTCATATATGCCTGCAATGATGCAGTCTTCAGGAAAACGTATATCCTTACCGATAGTAGCGATATTCTTTCCAATATGCATACTGTCCACCGGAAGTTCAACAATTGAAATTTCTGCTTTGCCATCACCAAATGATGCCACTCTTCTGATTTCGGGTCTTTCAATATCGAGTACGAATTTGTTGACCAACATCGAGACACTGGATGCAATGTTATTGGCACCGGCGAGTTTGAAAGCGGTCTCATATTCAGGATTATTCATTTTTACAAAAATATAAGGCACATTATAACCTTTGGCTAAAATGGCAATTGTGAGATTGTCGGAATCATTATCTGCAACTGCTATGCAGTAATCGGCATTTTCAATACCTGCTTCTTTCAGATTCCTTATTTCTTTTGGATCGCCGTGGATCGCCGTAGCTGAAAATTGAGTGTAAATTTCTTCACAATTTTTCAAGTCCTTATCGATTACAGTCACATCATAATTTTGTGTCAAATGTGCCACCATGTTATTACCGATGATTCCACCGCCCGCAATAATAATTTTCATTTGGACCCTCCCCGCTTGCTAAATATCTTAAAATTAAACAATAATAAAATCGGTATGATTTCAACCCTTCCAGCAATCATCATAGCGCTCAGTGTCAACTTGCCGGTCACACTTAGATCTGCAATTGCCTCTGATGTGATTGGCATAACTCCGGAATTGCCTATTGCACTCGTCGCCAAGACAAACAAATCAGATAACTCCAGGTTTGTAGAAAGCGAGAGAATCAATGACCCGACGAACAAAGTGCCCAGCCATGCTGTGATCAACACTGATATTCGTACAAGCAGATCCTTGTCGACAATTTTCATATCGTATTGGACTGGAATCACAGCCTGTTTCGGAGCAATCAGTTTATTGAATTCACTTCTTAGAGTCCTGATCACCAATGTGATTCTGTTCACTTTTATACCACCTGCAGGAGAACCCATGGAACCCCCTATAAGCATAATTGGAATCAGTACAATCACCATGCCATTTGTTAATATGCTCAAATCCGATGCCTTAAGTCCATATCCGGTCGTTGAAACCGCTGATACCGACATGAAAAGTGTGTTGAAAAAACTGTCTCTTGTCAATTGACCATCTAAATATGTCATTGCCATAAAAGCAACAAATAAAATTCCAATCAATTTGAGATAGTTATAAAAGGTTGTGCTTTTAAGTGCCCCCTTGATGTCACCCAGAACATATCTGGCATGGAAAAAGTAACTCATGCCACCAAGAAACATAAAAACGACGGTTATATAATCTACCAATAGATTCTCTCCCATAAAAATACCAAGCCCACCTTCTTCGAAATTGGTGAAGCCGCCTGTGGAGATAGTGTTCATGCTGTGGGTGACCGCTTCAAAAAAAGGCACGCCCGACAGAGTCAAAAGGATAGTTTGCAATATTGTGAACACAGAGAATAGACCGACGAAAATGACTATTCCTTTATATATATTGGAGATATGTCTTGGTAGTTTAACATGGTTCAATACTGTTGAATAGCCTCGCCAAAGTTGATCCTCATTTCTGAAAGTGATCATAATGAAAAATACAAGTGCAAATAGTCCGCCCATCCACTGAGTCATGGAACGCCACAAAAGCAGTGATTTTGGCATTTCAGGAACTTGTTTGAATATGGATATCCCAGTTGTTGTAAAACCGCTCGCCGACTCAAATAAAGCATCGACAACACTTATCTCCATCGTAAGGACATATGTCATCGCACCGCAAATTACAAGCAGTACCAGTGCACTCGCAGCGGTTACCATTCCAATTGGTCGCCTGGCATTCATTTGTGCTTTTCTGCCGATGAAATAAAATATCGATCCAACAAGTATGGTAATCAGAAAACTCCACAAGTGACCGTTTATGATTTTCATTGTTTCTCCGGTGACAATGGAATATAGAATGGGAATGATATGAAATGCAGACAAAATCAATAAAATCGCTCCATTGTTCTTGAACCATTGTAATAATTTTGTGCTCATAGGATTGCCTCACTTCGAAACCAAATTTCAATCTCACGTTTTGCACTTTCACTACTGTCCGATCCATGAACCAGGTTTTCTGTGATATCAAGAGCATAGGTTCCCCTTATAGTTCCCGGAAGAGCATCTTTATAATGCGTCGCACCATTGATGGACCTCACAACATCCACTGCATCCACACCAACAAGAACCATAACCGCCACTTCACCAGAGCTCATAAATTCAATTAGCTTATTGAAAAAGGGTTGTTGGATATGTTCTGAATAATGTTCACTCAATATTTCAACTGACGGTTTTAGATATTTCATTTTATCGATTATCAGTCCCTTTTGTTCATATCTACCTATGATTTCACCAACGAGACCACGCTTTACCGCATCGGGTTTGATTATGACCATGGTTTGATGATATAGCCTATCCATACTGCACCCCCTCGGATTATTTATCATGATATATATATCCTGTTTTTGGTTAATTCAATCACAGTATAATAATTTTATCGCCATTGTTAACCATTGTTTACTTTTAGGTTGACAATGGCAGTTGTTCCCATTATACTACAAATAGAAAATCCAAAGGAGTCTATAAATTTATGAAAACTAAAGAATTGACACTTGTCGCCATGTTCGCTGCCATTACTGTAGTCCTCTCATGGTTGCCACCTATTCCACTACCATTTTCACCTGTACCGATTACTTTTCAGGTCATAGGCGTTCTCCTAGCAGGAGCGCTTTTAGGTCCCAAACTTGGATTTCTTTCTCAATTGGTCTATGTATTTCTCGGAGCAATGGGGCTTCCGGTTTTTGCGGGAGGCAATGGAGGATTCGGAATTATTGTAGGACCTACCGGGGGTTACATCATCGGATTCATTCTTGCGGCATTTGTAGTAGGTTGGTTCACACACGTTTATAATGGTAAAACGGTAACAAAATACGCCATAGCCATGACACTTGGCATTTTCAGCATCTATATTCCAGGGACAATCCAGCTAGCTCTGGTCACAGGATTGGGCTTTGAAAAGGCACTTTGGATCGGAACCCTACCCTATATACCTCTTGACATCATAAAGGCGATTGTGGTCACGATGGTCGCAATCCCGGTGAACAGTAGAATTAAACAGTTGAATTTAATATAAAAATGAGGGGGGTATCAGCTTTGCTTCCTTAATAGTCAGGTGCAAATAGTTTTCCCAGTATCATCTAGATATGTCAACTGAGACGCTAATAAGTTTCCTTCGGAAACTTAACTACGCGAAAAATAAGAGGGGGGCATCAGCTTTGCTGATGCCCCCCTCTTATTTTTATATCGATTTTAAAATTTCATGCTCTCTAGCATGAACGTCTTTCATGACCTCTTCGTATGGTTGATCAAACTCAGTGTATTTTCCAATGATTGCATTCAGCAAGTAGTGAGTTTCAAGAACACTATATTCAGATAAGATACATCTGGATGCAGTCATGAGAAAACGGTCCATTTTCGGGGAATCCACCATTAATTTGTTGTAGATATAATCTGAGACAAATTTGTCTTTCAAATCAAGCAGAGTGAAGTAGAACTTCAGATTCTTGTTACCATAATGATCATAAATGATTGATTTTGCTTTTTCATAACCGAACTCGTGTCTAGCTTTTAATATAGCAAGCATATCGTACTTCATATCCCTGTAAGTATAATCATAAGTCTTATATTTGATATCGATCATGTTTTCATCGTTAATATTCAATATATCTTTTTCAGCATAAATTCTTGTGAAATTGTTTCTTAGGAAATCATCTCCAAGCAAAATGATCAAGTAGCTGATGATTGAATCCCGATCGACTCCATTTTGAATCATTAGCGTACCTGCTCCGAGCATAAGTAATTTTGCGTAATAAATGTCACTGTTTTCAAAATTTCTACAATAGGACTCAATGATGTCTGAAAGCACATCTGCAGGTACACCTGAAGTCAACAATGAGATAAAAAGTTGAAAAGTGCAATCCATGTTATAGTATTCACTGTTTTGAATAGCTTCTAGATCGTAGTCTTTTGCTATGACACTTGCTGAACTCACCAACTTGATATAATTGATCAGTCGAAACTTATCAGTTATAGGTAGCGTCTTAATGCGGTTCAAATCAAAATTTGCTTCCAAATAGTCTGTAATGGTTTCACTTTTATGAATCATATTGACCTCCCTTGGTTCTGAATTAGTGGTTCAAACGCCATTTTGGGTTGATTGCATGACGGACACTTCCAGTCGTCAGGCAAATCCTCGAAAGAGGTGTTTTTGGGTATGTCATGCATCCAATCACCGCGTTCCGGTTTATACACATAACCACATACTGTACACTTGTAATGTTCCACGCCATTCTCCCCCATCATATCAGATTACTAAATGCTATAATGCCATTATAACATTTCTGAAAAAACTTTCATAATTTCTTTTTTGAATTCAGAGTGTTTTTATGGAATTTCGGGTAACAATAAATCATAACAAACATAAATGGAGGCCATTATTATGATGAAAATATACACTAAAACAGGAGACAAGGGCACAACCAGTTTATACGACGGGACAAGAGTCCCAAAAGATTCAGTAAGAGTGGAAAGCTACGGTACAATTGATGAACTGAATTCATCCATTGGTCTAGCAAGAAATTATTGCACGGATGAGGAAATCAAGAACATTCTGTTTAAGATCCAAAGGTCACTTTTCAACGTGGCAGGTGAACTCGCTACTCAAGATGGTGATAGTTTTCCGGAGAAAGTTGGCGAGGAAAATACCGTATGGTTAGAGAACATCATCGATCACTATCTTGACCTCATGAACCGCGATGAGGTCTTCCAGTTCATCATACCTGGAAGCAACCATTTCAGTGCTGCGCTTCATGTGTCAAGAACAGTATGTAGACGTGCAGAAAGACGCATTCTCAAACTTGCTGAGGAAGCACCGATCAGAAGTGATCTCGTCAAATATGTCAATAGATTATCAGACGCGCTTTATACAATGGCAAGATATTCCGAAACAGAACTTAACAAAGTTGAATTTATCAAGTAACACACAAGAGGAGGGATTTTATGGAACGCTTGAAAGGTATGTTATATGGCGCCTTTATTGGTGATGCGTTCGCCCTTGGCACCCACTGGATATACGATACAGAGAAATTGAAAATCGAAGCTACTGAGGTTGAACATTACACTGATCCCGCAAAAAACCTTTTCCACAGCGGCAAGCACAAAGGAGATTTTACCCATTATGGTGATCAGAGCTTACTTTTACTCAAAAGTATCGCTTCCAACAAAGGTTTTGATATCAATGTTTTTAAGACACATTGGATAACCTATATGAACAAATACGAGGGCTACTTGGATCATGCCACAAAAGAATCACTACAAGTGCTTGATCCCGTCAATAATCTGGGTTCATCTTCAGATGAACTCGGTGGTATAGCTCGAATAGCCCCACTTCTTTTCTACCATTTTGATGATAAGGATTTACCTGAATTCATAAAAGAACAAACCGCATTGACTCACAATCATCAGCAACTGATTGAATTCGGATTGTTTTTTGAAGAGTGGATTCTCGACCTGATTATCGGCAAACCCCTTGAAGCGTCACTAGAGCAACACATCGCTGATCATCCGTCCATCAAACCATACTACGACGCCATTAAATTCAGATTGAAGGAAGATTCCGTGAGCACCATCAAAGATATCGGACAAAGCTGCTCAAGTCAATTTGCATTTCCGTCCGCTCTTTTCCTGATCCTAAAAAACAAAACAGACTTCATGAAAGCTATGCAGGAAAACATTCTATCAGGTGGTGATTCAGCAGGACGCGGTATGCTTATTGGAATGGTTTTAGGGGCTTCCCTCGGAATCAGCCATTTGCCGCAGCATCTGATTACTGAACTCAATGAAAAATCTGTGATTGAAAATTTCTCAATGCACAGACAAATATGACACTATTTTCAAATAGATGAGGTGAAATCAAATGTTTACTATGGAACGCCTCTCCGGCGCTTACAAACGTGCGCGCCGGATGACCATAAACTCAGATTCAAAAATAATATTTTTCAGTGATGTGCATAGAGGTGACAATAGCCTTTCAGACGAATTCGCTCACAATCAGAACCTCTATTATCACGCTTTACAGCACTACTTCAGAGAAGGATTCACTTATATTGAAGTCGGTGATGGTGATGAACTTTGGGAACATAAAAAATTTGAAGTGATCAGGTATGCCCACAGCGATGTGTTCATGTTGCTCAGAGCATTCTATGACACAGGTAGGTTTCATATGATTTATGGCAATCACAATATGGCATTCAAAAAACCTCATCATATCGAAAAAAATCTTTTTTCTTTTTACGATGAATATGAGTCTTTTTTCAGTGAGTTGTTTCCTGGCATTGAAGTGCCGGAAGCTATTGTGCTTGAAGATGAGATCTCAGGTGGGGAAATATTTGTCGTGCATGGTCATCAAGGAGATTTTATCAATGATCAAATTTGGCCAGTGATGAAATTTCTTAACCGCTACTTCTGGCGTTTTTTTCATATCATCGGGTTCAGGAACCCTGCAAGTCCGGCAAAGAATGCCCACAAACGTCATAAAATTGAGGTCAATTATTCAAAATTCATTGAACAATACAATAAAATGTTGATTGTCGGTCACACACACAGACCCAAATACCCTAAACAAGGTGAACTCCCCTATTTCAACACTGGATGTTGTATCCACCCTAGAAACATAACCGGTCTTGAAATCGTCGATAGCGAAATTTCATTTATAGAATGGAGAATTCTTCCGGATGAAGATGGTGTACTACAGATCAAACGTCGAGTTGTCAGAGGTCCGAGACCATTAACTGATTTCATGTATCTATGACCTGTCCCTATAAGCCATACGCCATAATTTTTCTGCTGGTCCTTGATTGAATTTTGTCAACCATAGACTACTGAGCAAAATTTGAATCATGATAAAACCAAAAGCCAATGGAAAATAGGCGTAATATGGGATTTTTCCAAAGTAGCCTAATCCATAGCCGTTGACCACACTCGTCCAAAATATTGTTTGCATCAAATAATTGGTGAGTGCCATTTTTCCAAGATTTCTAAGAGGCATCAACATTTTCCTTAGTTTGTTTTTTTGTGCCATCAGAAGAATCGCAGTCATAAAAAATACACTGCCACCCAAAGTGGATAGTTCCTCAAATATGATCAGTCCTTTGAATGCAATTGAATTGTCTAAATGAGATAAAAAAAGCATCATAACGAGCGAGAAGCCAAATAGACTTCCGCTGATGACACAATAATCGATTATTCGCTTCCTCTGTGCATCCAGTTGATCGAACCATCCTTTTCTACCTACATAATACCCCGCATAAAACAATACCAGTACTTTGGGAATTACAACAATCAAATTGAACAGACCAACAGGTACTTCATTTTGAATTCGGTATTTGAGCAATTCCAAATATGAATTTTGCTGATATGCTGTGAGTGCATCAGATGCCACTACCGTCATTTCTGAACCACCAGTTTGGGAGCCAATCACCATAATTGTCGTTGAAAAAACAAACAGCACTATCATATTTCGTATAAGCTCTGAGTCGCTTTTATTCTTGTTTTTAATCAGGAAAAATCCCGCCAACGCGTAGACATGGAGTATATCGCCATGCCAAATGAATATCGTATGAATTATTCCTAGCCCCAACAGGGCATATAATCTCTTTTCAAATCGATTCAAAACCACATCGGAGCTTTCCTTACGAAGAAAATAGTAAAATCCAAGTCCGAACAAAAAGGAAAATATTGTATAAAATTTGCCTTGAGCCAATAGTCTGATGGCCCACGCCGATATGTATTCCATACCCGAAAGATTGGAAAATGGAATGTTCTCCATAGTGTAAAGTGTCGCATCGATCATCGTCAAATTGACGAGAAGCACTCCAAACAGTGCGAATCCTCTTATGATATCAATTTCATCCACACGTTTTTTTATTGACATTATTTTCTCCTCGTTTTTTAAAAGCATTATAACATATTTCTACACAGAAAGGAGGTACGATGATGAACTATGATCTGCCTAAAGACCCAGTGATACTCCTCGGAACCATCAACATGAAACTTAGAGCCTTTTATGATGATTTGAATGCTCTTTGTGATGATATGGATATCGACTATGATATGCTTTCTAAAGTTTTAGAGGATGCCGGTTACTATTATGATGAAGCCACCAATCAATTTCATAAAAAAATATAAAAAAGATAAGAGCGCTTTTGCTCTTATCTTTTTTATATTTTTATAGTTTCTGTAGTATCGAAAAACTGATGATCGAGGTAAGTGAAGCAAGTGTTGTGCCCCAAATCATATCAATTACTGTGATTGCAATCGGCCAATCTTTGAGTGTCGCCAGATTTGTCAAATCATATGTCGCATAGGTCAGGAGTCCATAAAGCGCTCCAGCGCCAAGTGCATAGGTCCATGAATTCTTGTCAAGAGCCGGAGAGATCACAAAGAACAGAAGTCCAATTATGAAAAGCACATAAAAAAGTATTGCGGCTCCCCAATTTACTTTGTCCGTCATGATATATCCCAGATACTTTGAATACAGATTCTTGGCTATGAATCCAAGCCAAACCAAATCAATTGCCATGAACACGACAAATGTTATTGTGAAATTTCTAAGCATCTGCATTTGCGACCTCCAATCAACTAACTTTTATTAAAGCGCTCCTCAACAACTGCCCAATTGACCACGTTCCAAAATGCATCAATATAGTCAGCTCGTTTGTTTTGGTAATTCAAATAATAAGCGTGTTCCCAGACATCTATCCCGAGAAGTTCCACATATCCTTCACTGATTGGTGCATCTTGGTTAGGAGTACTTATGATCTTAAGACCACCTTCTCCTTTTACAAGCCATGCCCAACCACTACCGAACCTCTTTAGAGCAGCATCCTTGAACTCCGCTTGCATCACCTCAAATGAACCAAATGCATCTACAATCAATTTCATCATTTGATCACTTGGGGCTTTGTATTCTGGTGTCAAGCTTTCCCAAAATAGTGTGTGGTTATAATGGCCACCACCATTGTTTCTAACTGTCATACGTATATCTTCAGGCACTTCGTCCAGCTTTTTGAGTAGTGATTCCACTGTCCATTCACTAAGTGCATCATACTTTTCTACTGCTGTGTTTAGATTGCTCACATATGCACCATGATGTTTCTGGTGATGTATGATCATTGTTTGCTCATCAATATAAGGTTCAAGTGCACCTGTGCCAAATTTAAGTTCAGGTAATGTAAATTTCATAATACTACCTCCTAGTGTCGTTTATTATATCCTATCGGATTGCTTGCTATCCGTATTATATCCTAACGGCACAGTTGATAATCATTATCATTTACTTTGTAATCATATTGTAACATTCCATCATATTAATGGTGTTTTTTTACACGTTTGCCTACAATGATTCCAAAATGGGCTCCAAACAAACCTAGAACGAATGCAATTACCATGAGTCCAATCAAGTAAGGTGCTGTCACCATTTCAAAAACCACTGAATCAATGAAGAGCTTTGATACAGTCAAAGCCGTACCAGCTACAAATGCGGAATAAGAAGCCGCAACACAATAAACGCGATACTTAAACCTATTCGGAATAAAATAATCAACCATCTGGGTCAATATGCCTGTAGAAAGAATAGCCACTCCCATGTAGGGATTAATGATGGTCATAAGCATTGCAAAAACAGCGTTGACTATTAAAATTATATTCTTGATCTCAAAACTGATCAGCATGACCGCCATAATCAATGACAAGTATGGTGACATTGCTGTATATTTCACACCAGGTAACGGTATTTGGCTACTGACTATATAAATCGCATAGCCTCCAACAATAATTGCAGCTACAGCAATCGCAATTTGGGTCAGTACCGATGTGTTTAAATTTGATTTCTTCATTTCAACCTCTTATACGAACATCAATAGACTGGCCGCCATAAGAGCCATGCCAGCGATCATGCCATAGATTGCAATATGGTGTTCACCATACTTTTCAGCGGTAGGCAATAGCTCATCAAGCGAAATATATACCATTATACCAGCAACTCCAGCAAAAATTATTCCGAAGATCAGTTCATTAAAAAACTGCATCAAAATGAAATAACCTACAATTGCACCAAGTGGTTCAGAAAGACCAGATAAAAATGAAAACTTGAAAGCTTTCTTCTTGTCACCTGTCGCAAAATAAATTGGAACAGAAACTGCTATACCTTCTGGAATATTATGAATAGCAATGGCAATACCAATACTTATTCCAAGAGTCGGGTCCTCAAGTGCTGCTATAAAAGTTGCAAGACCTTCCGGAAAGTTGTGTATACCGATGGCAAGTGCGGAGAACATGCCCATTCTCAGAAGCGCATGGTTTTCCGATTTCTTTTTGGCCTCGACTGCGTAGCCTTCAGTGCCTTCCAGCTCATGTAAATCTTTTATTTCTGATAAATCATGCATTTCATGGGGATTTTCATAGCTGGGAACGAACTTGTCAATAATTGCTATAAGTGCCATACCGCCAAAGAAAGCAAGTGTAGTCACCAGGAATCCTTGACTTTCGCCCAATATGCCTTCAAGTGAAGCTCTTGCTTTTACAAAGATTTCCACCAATGAAACATAAATCATAACACCAGCTGAAAAACCAAGAGCACCTGATAGAAATTTTTTGTTGGTCTGCTTGGTGTAAAATGCCAGTGCACTTCCTACTCCCGTGGAAAGTCCTGCAAATAATGTGATGCCGAATGCAAATAAAACTTGTTCTATTGTTGGATTCATCAGAACCTCCATAAATTATTTTTTTCTAGTGTACAAAATTCCACTTGCCATTGCGGTTAATGGAATAGTAAACAGGATTCCCAAACTTCCAGCGAGCGCCTGTAATATTTCGATGACTACAATCTCTCTATTGAGCAAATCAAGCAGTGATGGATTATAAGTGATCAACAACAAGACTATCGAAAGTGAACTCCCGATATAGGCAAGAATAAGCGTATTGGACATGGTGCCCATGATATCCCTACCAATCGTCATACCGGATTTAATCAATTTTTTCATACCGATTGTGTTTGAAGTTTCCATGATTTCATGAAGTGACGAAGAAATGGACATTGCGACATCCATGATTGCTCCCATTGCACCTATGAGGATTGCACCAAAAAACACCCCTTTTAAATCAATCGGGTTTTCAGGATTCAGCATCAACAGATAAGCAGATTCCTCGTTCACAAGGCCAGTAAGGTTGAGTACTCCGTCCATCATAAGAACGAGGAGTGCGGCAACCGTTATACCACCAATGCAACCGATTACAGCCGCCACAGTCTTTCTATTGACCCCGCTGACTATAATGAGAGTCATTATTGTGATGTAAATACAAATGACTATGGCAGAAAGATAGATATTGAAGCCTGATAAGATGGAAGGCACAAAAACAGTGAATATGGCAAGTACTGTAAACACGAGTGATACTATTGTCTGCATGCCTTTGATTCTTCCGAAGATCAAAAGCAACACCACAAATACCGCGCCGAGAATCATCAAAGCATCTGTCCTGATATATTCTCCATATACCCAATCTGTGTTGAAGTCTTCATTATAAACATTGTAAATCAAAATTTTATCTCCAGGAGCAACCTCTTTCGGCAAAACCATCATATAGCTGTTGAGATTTTGAATTGCAACGATGCTTTCCCCTTTAAGTTCGCCGGATATGATTTCCGCTCTGAAAGCGATATCTTTCATCACCAATTCGGAATCCTCATCAGATGTGAGACTTTCATCATAAACCTCAATAATTTCAGTGACTTTGGCCTTTTCAATCTGAAAGCCCTCATCTCCCATCAGTACATCCATTTTACTGCTTGCCACTTTATTTCCAAAAAATATAAACGCAACTGAAATCAGTACCGTCATAGCATAAATCATAAGATGGATCATTTTCGTCTTTTTTGTATTTGTTTGCATATTTGACCTCTCAATATAAGATTAGATTATTATTATATCAAATTCCCACCTATATTGACATTAAAAAGGACGGATGAGAATCCGTCCCAAATCACTATAATCTGAATTTCTTGATATCTTCCTTGAGTCTGTTGATATCTTTGAGGAAATCCTCAATATCGTGTTCATGCTCAAGTTCGTCGTTGAGAATGCTTACAACCATCTGGTATGTGGAGTGATCTTTACCTGAAGTGAACTCAGCAATTTCTTCATATCTTTGAATTGCGCAACGTTCGCCGTCCAGATTTTGTTTCAACACCTCTTCTATATATGGATCTGTTGGTGCCAAATAATCACATCTGGCAAAATTTGCCCAATCTACTGGATTTAAAATCGGTGTGCCACCAAGTTGTATGATTCTGTTGACAACCAGTTCCGCGTGAGCAAGTTCCTCGGTCGCATGAAGTAATAATTCGGGCTCGACTTCACTTCTCATAGGACCTTCGATGATTCGTGCTCCAATCCAGTATTGATAATATGCGAGCCACTCCTCAGCAAGAGCTTCATTCAGCATTTGTATTAATTTTTCAACGTCAATGTTTGCAATATCAATTGCCTTTTTACCCATAATACGGCCTCCTTATAATCTTGTGTTGATAACTATTCGCCGTTTAAAGTTATACCCACATCTAAATTAAGTTAACAGATATATATACCTTTCTTAACTTTTTGTAGATTTTCATTATCGACTCGCATAATGATGCCATTTATATTATAATGATTTAGTCCGGGTTTTTATAGTGCTCAGACCCTAGGAGGAAATACGGTTTATGCATAATACAAATATCATTTTGATCGGTGAGCATAAGAAATTTCACGAAGATCTCAAAAATAAATTTGAAAACCATAATTGGAACTGTAGTTCATACAATCGCTATGAGGAAATAAGCCTTGAAACCTTCAAAGGTTCTAGAGTGTTTCTGATTGATGCTGATATTTTCGTTTCTTCACCAATCAGTAGCCATAATCTTTCTACAGGTCCTGCAGGATTGGATTGTAGAGATTTTGCATCGACATATGTCGTAGTGTATTCCCTCACACAAGACTCCAAAAAACTTGAAAAAGCACTTGATCTAGGTGCAGATGATTTTGTAGATTACCCTATCGACACCAATTTGATCCATTTGAAGTTCACCAACTTCATTCGTCGATTCGAGGTGCTTGAGCTTCACTGCAATCCTCTTGGAGGCAAGATTGAGATAGGCGACTTGTCACTGGACCCGATTTTGAAACGTGCGTCCATCAAAGATATCCAGCTTGATTTGACCCACTCGGAATTCAATATCCTTTACACATTATACAAAAAACCGGATCAAATCTTTTCCAAGGACCATCTGTTCCAGATGGTCACTGGTCAGAAGAGCTATGGAGACCACAATGCTTTGATGACCCACATCAGCAGGCTACGCAAGAAAATATACGCTATCGATCCACATAAGGAATACATAGCGACGGTCAGAAATCATGGCTATAAAATAAGTAAAAATCAGGAATCCGAATAAGGGTGTAGCATCACCCTCCGGACTGCCTGATTTTTTGTTTACCTTTTTTCAAGTGAATAGTATATAAGTGGAATAACAATCAATGTGAGCACAGTAGATACCAAAAGTCCACCCATCAGTGCGAGTGCCATCGGAGTGAAGAATGAACTGCCCGAAGTCGCAAGTGGAACCAGTCCTATGACAGTGGTTATGGTACTGAGCATAATAGGTCTGAATCGCTTCTCTACCGAATCGATACAGGCTTCCATCAAATCGTCATTAATAAGTCTCTCCCTGTTGATATATTCTATGAGCAGAATTGCATTGTTGACCACTATTCCGATCAAACTGGCCACTCCGAGACCTACTGTAAATGTCACACTCATGCCGAAGATCAGCAAAATAAACACCGATCCCACCACTGAAAGTGGTACTGTCATCAAAATAATGATCGGCTGTAACAATGAATTGAATTGGATCAATAAAATAATATAAATGACAACAACAGCAAACAGCGCAGCTCCAAGGAGCCCTGAAATATACTTTTCTATGATTTCCTGATCGCCACCAAAATCTATTGTGACCCCTTCAAGATTCATGTTTGCAAGGAGTTCAGTCTCAACTTTGTTTTGAAGCTCTCCACTGGAAAATCCAGGTCTGAGATCTGTACTGACCGCAACCGATGCTCTTCTGTTGAATCTTTTGATGGTATTGTATTCTTCTTCGAGGCTCACATTTGCAAATTGACTTAACGAGATTTTCTCACCAGTGAAGCTGGATTTGATTTCAAGATTGACCACATCAGAAACACTTTCCATATTGTTTTTGACTATCACATCATAAGTGTTCCCTTCTTTTTGAAAGACTGTTGCGACCATTCCCTTAAGTGCTAAGTTGGATTGGTACTGTATATCATATTTGGTAAGTCCGAAATTGGAAGCCAGATCATCGTCCACATTAATTTTGTATTGATAGACCAATTTCGGTTGATCATTGCCTATATTGATTGTTGAATTCTCAGCAATCAGATAATTGTACACTTCGCCTGCGACTCGATTGACATCTTCTCTGTAAAGTCCCG
>JAIOSU010000263.1 GCA_021107455.1 Clostridiales bacterium
ATAGGTCTTAAGGAAAGTAAAATCGAACAATCATTTTTGGAGATTGCAAAACCACTAAAAAATATCAAGAGTGTAGTTGAAGCATTACATGAACAAAATATTAAATGTATCGTCATTACTGTCGGTCCAAAGCAAGTAGCAAAAGTTGCATGTAGTATTTGGGGGTTTGATGATTATTATGGCAGTAATTACGAAGTGGTTGAAGGAGTATTCACTGGAAGAATTCTTAATTACATTGAGGCTGAACATAAGATTTCATGTTTACAAGATTTTTGCAAACATAATAATATAAAACCTGAAGAATGTGTTGCTGTAGGTGATGGGGCAACAGATATACCGATTTTTGGATACTGTGGAAAATCTATAGCCATAAATAGTTCTTCGAATGTTCGAAAGAGTGCAATGTATGCAGTTGATACAGACGATTTAACAGATATTCTCAAATTCATAATATGAGCATAATCAAAAAAATAGAACGTTATCAGACAGTCTGTAACAAGAAGAGGTAATTACATGAAGAAAATATGTATACATAACGGTATGATTATTGATGGCAATGGCGAGATATTATTAGATTCAGCTATTATCATTGAAGATGGAAAAATAAAAATAATAGATCATCAAGATGTTTGCAATCACTACTTTGATAGAATGATTAATGCAAAAGGGTTAACGATTTTACCTGGATTTATTAATGCACACGCTCATACAGGTTTTAAATATGTTAATAATGTTCATTGTAAAGGGTTTCAAGAAGAATATCTACTAGCCTGTATCAATGAGGGAATTACAACGATTCGAGATGAAGGAATGTTTACAGGTGATACATTAGAAGATGTGGTCATTGCCAAGAGGTTAATTGAACGCAATAACAACTATCCGAGAATTGTAACTACAGGTAAGTTTTTTACTGCCCCTAAAGGTTATGGCGGTCAGGCACCTATAGAAGTTGAAACAATTGATGAAGTAGATGCTAAAATTGAAGAATTGTTAAGTCTGGGAATAGACATGGTTAAAACAGTGCTTGAGGATGGTCTTGATCCAAGTACTCACGGATTACCCAAGTTATCTGATGATTTGTTAAAAGTGATTTGTAATAAAGCCCATGAGAAAGGGGTCAAAGTATCAGCTCATGTAACACAATCTCATAACCTAAAAAGGTTGGTAGATGCGGGGATCGATGATGCAGCGCATATGGTTTATGATGATCTATCTGATGAGTTAATTAACGAGATGGTACATAAAAACATTTTTGTCATACCAACACTGACCGTTTCAAAAATGATAAGTGATAAGTATGGAGCGCCAGTCTTTGAATCAACAAAAAAGAATGTAATGAGATTTGTAGATGCAGGAGGAAATATTGCACTAGGAGATGATTTCATTGAAGAAGAATCACCTTGGTATAGATTGGGAATGCCTAAATTAGAATTGCAATTATTGAAAGAAGCTGGCTTGACTAATATGCAGATTATTATTGCCGCAACAAGAAATGGTGCAATAGTTTGTGGGTTGGACAAAGAAATTGGAACAATAGAATCTGGTAAAAGAGCAGATCTCCTGTTAATTGAAGGAAATCCACTAGAGAATATCGAATATATATATAATGTTAGAATGGTTATTAAAGATGGGTGTATTATAGTTGAGGTGATAAAATGATTGAAATTAAAAGGATTGATGAAACTTATAAGGATGATATCAATATTCCTAATGAATCTTTTACCTTGTGGGGAAAAATGATTCCAACCTACGATGGTAACAAGTGGGCGTATACAACAGAAAAATTTGAAGCAAGTAGAGTCAGTGAAATGATATTTCCAGATGAGAACTACGATTTTGATTTTATGAAAAAAGATCATTTTTTTGTTGGCGCCTATAGTGAGTATGGAAAGTGTATTGGACTTGCGATTTTCAAGCATGATTGGCTGAAATACTTATATCTTGAAGATTTGAAAGTGTACAAGGCGTATCGTGGCCAAGGAGTAGGGATGAAATTGCTTGACGAGGGTAAGAAAATTGCTGCCGAAAATGGTTATCGAGGAATATATACAATTGGGCAAGACAACAATCTTTCTGCATGCTTATTTTATTTAAATTCCGGATTTAGTATTGGTGGATTTAACACACATGTATATGGAGGGACCAATCAAGCTGATAAAAGCAATATTTATTTTTACTTAGACATTTGAGTTCACATTGGTATGTATAAGTGCCGGAGGGAAACATGAACAGACCAAATATAAATAAAACACTTATCCCCTTAGTTTTAATAATAGTCATTGTAATTAGCTCAACATTGCTAGTTTACTATCATGGTCAAAAATATTACTCTGAAACCCAACAAGTGTCCCAGTCTATTAATGAGTACTTCAATCTGGAAATAAACCAGAATAAGCACTATGTTCGTTCTGCTGAAGAGTTAGCTGTAATTGTATCAATTGAAAACATTACCGATAGTCAATTAAACTTCAACTCAATCAGTGAAATCTTTACATATACAATTACCAAGAACTCAAGTGAAAAATCAGAATCTGAGAGCACACTTGAATTAGTAAACTTTAAACTTTCACCGGAAGGTAAAATTCAGAAGGTTTACACCCCCATATTCCCTTACTTCATTGATTTGTCCAACGAACCTAATTCTAACTATAATCCATTCTTTCTTGAGCATGGGCTCTATAGTGTTCTTGTCAACTATTCGTTCAACTTAGATCCTGATACAGTAGTTACAGATTCGGTACCTTTTTCATATGAAATTGTATCACCTATCAAGAGGATATTAATCAATATGTATGACATTATATTCCAATAGTTTTTAGAACATCACTTAAAGATCGAGGAGGATTTATGGTTCAATCAATCGTACATATCGCACTTGTTGTAAAGGACTATGATGAAGCTATAGCTTTTTACACACAGAAGCTCAATTTTGAACTGCTAGAAGACACCCATCAACCAGAACAAGAGAAAAGATGGGTTGTAATATCACCACCGGGTTCAGTTGGAACAACAATACTATTGGCAAGAGCATCAAATTCAGTACAAGAAGAATTTGTTGGAAATCAGTCTGGTGGTAGAGTGTTTCTATTTTTGAATACGGATGACTTTTGGCGAGACTATAATGAGATGATTCAAAAAGGTATAGAATTTGTTCGTGAACCAAAGGAAGCAGATTATGGGATGGTAGCAGTTTTTAAAGATTTGTACGGAAACTTGTGGGATTTACTGCAACTTAATGAGGAGCATCATATAGCAAAAAGAATAAAATGATAATTCTTAAGAATGGAATAATGTGGTTGGAAGGGGTTAAAGTTATGGGGGCAATTGATGTTTATAACAAGACCTATAGTAATTGGTATTAACTTAATTTTTGAGGAGGATTATGAACAATGAATAAAATTTCATTTATTGATAAACACCCTATCAGGAGCAGTATCATAGCGACATTATTATTTTTGCTTGTGATTACAGTGGGGGGTATTATTTCTGGAATTACAGGTATTAGCAGCAAAATAACTCTTTTTATTGCTTTTTCTATACTTGCTATGATTCTTGTCGTATTTGTTAGTAAAATGGATAGATGGAATTATTATGGATTTAAATC
>JAIOSU010000191.1 GCA_021107455.1 Clostridiales bacterium
AATCAGGAAATGATGCTGAGGTGATTATAGTCAGTGGTTACGATGACTTTGAATACATCCATAGTGCAATGAAACTGGATGTTTCAGATTACCTGCTTAAACCGATCAAGCCGGAGGAACTGAATGATCAACTCTTCAGATGTAGAGAAAAATTATCCTCAAGAACAGTAAAAGATAATGCCAATTATGAAATATCTGCTACAGGTTTTCTTCAAGTTCCTTGGGCTCAATCCTTTAATAGCCTTAAAACTTCTGCGTATGAAACCCTGTATTCCAATGAAACCGATAGAATAAAAATAGCATTCGATGAACTGACTTTTCTAGTTAATGAGCATAATGAACCGAAGGAATCCAAAAGTGTAATGATATGCATCTATTATATTTTAATGAATCAGCTCCAATTGTTCATCAACGAGAAAGACTATCGTGTCAGAGATTTTTTTAATTCAACAGAAACATCATTTGTATTTAGCAACGACAGCACAAGTGATGAAATGTTGAATTTTATCTGTGATTTATATTGCAAGGCTTCAACGGCTGTTCAAATGTCAATCAAGAACAGAAATCGACTGGATATTGGATTGATCAAATCCTATATTGATGATAATTTTACTGAAAGCATTAGCCTTGAACAAACGGCATCCAGATTCTATGTGAGCAAGGAATACCTCAGCAAAATTTTTAAGGCAACAGAGGGCATTGGATTTACCGAATATGTCACTTCGCTCCGAATGGAAAAGGCAAAGTCTTTGATTCTTACTCAGAACATTCCAATCAAGGAAGTGGGGTTTATGGTTGGATACGTTGAACAAGCCCACTTTTACAAGAAATTCAAGAAATACTTCTCCATGACTCCTGGGGAAATGAAGCTCACATTAAAAATAGACAACAAAATACAATAACAGTGGATAATGTATAATACAGCGAAATAAGAGATTATAATAATAAGTTTAGTCAAAAAACTAACTATTTGAAGGAGAGAATTATGAAAAAGTTTTTAGCATTATCTCTTGTGATCTGTATGGTCTTCTTAACTGTAGCATGTGCAAAAGAACCTGTTGCTGAAGCTATTGCAACTCCCGAACAACCACGGGAAGCGGAACTGAATATTATGATGAGTATTCCTCAATTCATGGACCAATGGGATACTTATGTTCAGCAATTTGAAGCAAAAATGTTGGCAGAAGAAAACATCAAAGTTAAAGTCAATCTGGAGATGCCAAGTTCGGATCAATATGAAAGTGTACTTCAAGCTAGATTGACCAGTGATGACGCACCTGATTTATTTACACTACACAGCAATAACATTGGTACATACAACAAGGCAGGATACTTGACAGATCTTTCAAATGACCCCCTTGCAACTAAAATTTATGATAATGTGAAGTCAACTGTATCAGTGGATGGCAAACTGTTAGGGGTACCACTAGAGAGCCAGGCATGGGGAGTTTTATACAATAAAGAAATATTTGAAAAATTGAATCTTGAAGCACCAAAAACTTTAAGCGATTTAGAGAATATCGTCAATATTTTAAAAGAAAATGATTATACACCATTTATGTTGGCATATCAGGAACAATGGGTCCCACAACTTATGACCGCACTTACACTTGGTGGAAAAGTATCCGGTGACATTCCTGATTGGGTGGACAGAATGAACAACAACGAAGGATCATATTCTGAAGTCACCGATATTTTCGGACCGATTGACTTGATTATGGAGAATGGAACCATTCGTGCCATGGAAGTGGGTTCTGAAGCCGGAGCAGCTGATTTTGCAAATGGAAAAGCTGCAATGTTCGTTCAAGGCACATGGGCGTCTGGTACAATCATGGCAACTAACCCTGATATGAAACTCGGAGTTTTCGCACTCCCGGTCAATGAGAATGAAGACTGTACAAGTGTGAATTTATCCACTTCAACAACGCTCGCTGTTCATCCAGATGCGAAAGAAATGGAACTTGCCCGTATGTTCGCGAATTACGTGCTTGATGATCAGGATTCGGCAGCACTTTTCCAAGCATGCTCGTTTAATCCACTTGCAACCAGCCACACTTATCAGCCAGCTTCTTGGGTTGCAGATGCATCATCTTTCGTAGCTGCAGGAAAATCATATAAAGACTTGGTACTTCCTTCCGCGGTCACTGATGAGCAAGGCAAATTGCTTCAGGAATACTACGTAAAAACTATTACCAAAGAAGATTTTATCACTAGAATGGACGAGGTCTATAAAAACAGCAACAAATAATTATTAGGGCTATTTGGGCGAGCGAAAGCTCGTCCTTTCTTTTTTGATGCCTTTTGGAGGTGTATTCGATGAAAAAACTCAATCCAAATGTCAGTCTGATGTTATTTGTAGCACCAGCACTCGTAGTATATGGGTTGTTCAAATTGCTTCCAGCTGTATTAGGACTCTTTTATTCTACAACAGATTGGAATGGACTCAACAAGACTTACAATTTTGTCGGAATTTCAAATTTTATAGAAATTATAAGTGATCAGTACTTTTGGAATTCAGTATTGTTCACGCTTAAATATGTTGTTGTCATGGTCATCGTTGCCAATGTAATTGCACTTTTTTTAGCAACTATGATCGAAAGCATCAATCGAGGAAAAGGACTTTTTAGGACTGTATTTTACATGCCAAATATGATCAGCATGATCATTGGTGGTTACATGTGGATGTTTATAGTGACCAAGGTACTTTACTATATGGCAGACAATTGGGGACTCACTTTTCTTGATAAATCTTGGATTGGAGATCCCAGGTACGCATTTATCGCAATTATTGTAGTTGCATCATGGGGGTCTGTGGGATATTTGATGATCATCTACATGGCAGCGCTCCAAGGTGTCCCCACATCTCTTAAGGAAGCGGCATACCTTGATGGTGCCAGTGGCTGGCAGACTTTTTGGGCGGTGATTCTTCCTATGATCAGGCATGCCGTTACTATTTGTGTTTTCTGGACGTTGAATTCAAGTTTTCAAGTTTTTGATGTTATTTATTCGTTGACTGGAGGTGGGCCTGGAAGGGCAACACAATCGACGGCACTTAACATTTATGAGGAGGCTTTTAAAGGCAATATCCGTTATGGGTACGCTACGGCGAAATCAACTGTACTGTTTGTGATCGTACTGGTGATCACAATTATTCAAATCAGAATCATGAGTAAGAAAGAGCAGGAAGCATAGGGAGAGAAAGGACTGTGAACATAATGAGAAAGAAGAAAATGATTTTTAATATTTTCGTTTACACATTTTTAGGTATAGCAGCATTATTTTGTCTTTTGCCATTATGGATGGCTCTGGTGAATTCATTTAAAACAAACGGGGAGCTGTTGACTAATGTAATGTCTTGGCCATCAAGGTTAAGATTCGAGAATTATACTAGAACTTTTGATAAAATGAATTATATGAGAAGTTTGTTCAACACGATTTTCTTATCCACTTTAAGTGTCTCAGTCATGGTAGTTTTCTCAGCACTCGCAGGTTGGTAACTCTGTAGAACCAAGACAAAGTTGTCTTCTTTCATTTTGGCATTATTCATATTTTCTATGCTTATTCCATTCAGTTCAATCATGATTCCATTATACAAACTGGTTCTCATACTAAAAATCAAGAATTCCCTGATCGGTTTATCTTTCATATATGCCGGAATGGGTGTCAGCATGGCCATATTTTTAT
>JAIOSU010000073.1 GCA_021107455.1 Clostridiales bacterium
TATGCATAATTAGTCTCCTTCAATTAAAAGTAGTTTCATCGTTTTCGAGCTCCTTGCATATTCTTTTTATTGCAGACTCCCACGGCCTTGATTGGATTGCTATTATTTCAGTTCCTTCAATTTGATCCTTGATCCAATTGTTATACCTCAAGCTCAGTTTAGCTCTGTCGTTTTGCTCGCTTCCTTCACGTTCATAATAGTTCTGTAAGATTTGAGCCTCATCGTCTTCAAATATGTAAATGCACTTTACTCGCTTATTAATCACATTATCTTGCAATAGTTTCTTACACAATGAAGGAGATATAAAATCACCCTCTAGAATCATCGGCCTATTTTCTTCCAGATGATTATTTACAACTAATTCCAAGGCTTTTGATAACTCATTGGAGTAGTTAATCATTATCTCGAGTTTTTTTTCTATTGTTTGATTAATTGCTTCTTCAAAATGATTGTTCCAATAATGGAATACTGGATAATCCTCTTCCTTAGTATAATGCTCAACTATACATTGAAAATCATCGACTTGAACTACATTCATTTGATAGATTTCTGATAATTTATAGCTTACGCAGCTTTTTCCAACGCCACTTGCCCCACCTATTAATAAGATATCGAATTTTTTTTTCATATTTCGCTTAATAACCCCCATAATAAACTTATACTGAAATTTGGACTTTTCATAATTGTACGGTATACTGGTCCCAACTAAAACGTCCTCAATTCTATCGACAATTAACCAATCATCCATATTTCCCTGACGATCCAGTATTAATCCTGGAATCTCTCCTTATCATCGCAGTAGATCACATGTACCATTTTTTCATCTCCCTTCGAACTGTAATATTATAATTAGAATGCATTTACCTCACTCTTGTATAAAGGTGTCTTCATAGATTCACCTCTTATTACTCAATTTGTAGCTATATAACACACTGTTTCTGATATAGTGCTTTTCCAATATACGATCAGAATAGTTCTTGATCTCTCCTTCATCCATACTGATCAACTCAAATCCATTTTTCTCGTAAAACTTGCATGCCCATGTTGCATTTTTATGTGCTAACAAGACAATTTCTTTTCTGTTTTCATCTGAGTAAGAGTGAATTAAATCATCAATTATTATTTTTCCAATACCTTTATTCTGAAACTCTCGCATCAAGTAAAGCGCAAGAAGATATATTGAATCATCAGTTATTTTAATTGTTCCGATAAATCCAATAGTGCTTCCATCCAATTCAATCATTTCATTATTTTCGCTATATGATGCTCCTCATTTAGTTGCAGTAAATCCCATAAGTTTCCATACAGATCTCTAAAAACTGCTACCATCTGAATCATAATTCCTCCTCAATCGAAATACTAACAAATTCAACATAATTATTTACTCTGATTTTTCATCTCAAACCATTCAACAATCTTCTCAACCCGCTCTCTTGTTAATGGATGGGCGCCTTCAAATCTAAGGTGTTGAACTTTTCTAGCTGTTTCATTACCCATCTCTTTTATAAGTTGATCATATAGTTCATCCGCATCAATTGAATATTGATCTTCGGTTGCAGATAATATTAATACATCTCTAGGATAAGTTGCTTTCAATACATCAATCATCTCATACTTCTGAATAAAACCCGGTATAATTGATGCCATTTCTATACCTGTAACATTATTTAACCTTCGACTAAAACTCGCCAACGCTCCACTTGAACAAATGTATTTTATTCGTTCATCAAGAGCACCATGGAATAGCGCAGTTGTTCCACCATATGAATGGCCCAAGATTCCAACTTTGTTAGGATTTACACTTTGCAAATCGATTAATATCGACAACGCTATCGATGATTCTTCAATGACTTTTTTCATGAGTGATTCACCTTGCAAAATTCTTTTGTTCATTTCACAATAGTGTTGAATAAAATCTTCTTCATCTGGATTTGTTCCAGTTGCATTTATTCTTCTGTCTTCAAAGCAAATCGAATCAGGTGCAAGTATTGTATAACCTTCTCTGACCAAAACAAGTCCAAGATGCTGATTTTCATCTCCGACTTTACCTACCACTTCGCTCTTTCCATAGTGACGCTCACCATTGTGTTGATGATGGATCAATATGCCTTTACCATTCAAATTAGATTTAGGGATCAGCAAATATGCTCTAATAATTGAGTTTTCTGTTCCCATATAACTAATCAAAGATTCAGTATACTTATCGAATTCGATTTGATCTATTACATCATAATGAGGAGCGGTTTTGTTGATTGATATTTGCATGAACTGTGTAAGTTCATTTCTCAATTTTTTATAATCCATTTATTGCGTTTTAGCCTCCTTAGTAACTTACTTGTCTTTTATAGTTCTTATTCTATCAACATTGATTTCACTTAATTTCCCATCCTAATTCTGTTGAAGCATTTTCCTCATATTTTTACCTCTACTGTCATTACTTATATTTTCAGCATTTGAACTTCAATTTCATTAACTTTTGCTTCATATCCATAATACTCATACAAATGAATTGCTGTTTTATTATCAATATCAACAGCTAGGAAACTCTTTTGGGCACCCTTTGATAGACCATATTGTATAGCCATCCCCATCAACTCCTTGCCAATTCCTTTGCCATGAAAATCTGGATGCACCGCTAATTCGCGTATCCAAAGCATTGTGCCTTCAGTGTAAATAGAAACACAGCAAAAACCAACCAATTTACCATTGATATACTTAACGATAATTTCATTTTCTATTAACCAATCTCTGATCCACTCTTCTGTTTCTCCGAAAAATCCCCTACTCAGTCCCGAACATGCTTGAGAAATATCAGATAGTTTTTTTGCTTCCTCTAAAGTGGCAAATTTTATTTCATACTTCGTGTCGAGTGATTTGCTGGCTATATTCAAATTATTTAAAAAATAATCTTGATATACACAGTGAATCTTAAAATCATAGAATTCAAATTGACCTATAGTATCAAAAGGAATGAATTTAATCAACCCCTTTAAATTACTTGTTCTGATACTATCCAAGAGTTCTTCCAAGTCATCAGTTGCATAATGAATCTCAGAAAGATCATTTGACTTCTTATGTAGCAACAAAAGGGATTGATCATACCTAATTATTTCTGATGATTTAACTTCCTCATAATCAACATAACTTAATGAACTATACTTACATCCCTTTGCAAAGAACATCATTGGTTCAAATTGATTCAATTCCATAATGGTCTCCTTCAAAATCATTGCATAAGTATGCTATATCGATAGCTGCTAACTATTGATCTGACTAAATACTTCATTTTCTGAGTTGCGACTATCTCTTTTGATCAACTGATGGAGATAAATTGCATAAACTATACTCAAAGCAAAAATAACTAAAGTAAAGTACAACTCGAACGATGCATTTACATCTGACCTCGTTACTGAACTGACTGTATTATTTATGAAGTGATAAATAATAAGTGGTACAATATTATTTGTTTTAATCATTAACATAGCCAATATCAACCCTATAAAAAAAGCAAATAGAGTCTGTATAATCGCTTCAAACGATCCTTTTCCATTCAAAGTATTTAATATGTGAGGTATTGAAAACAATAGGCATGAGCCCCATATAGCATGCATATTACTCTTTTTTTGAAGCATTCTAAGAATTACACCCCTGAACATAGTCTC
>JAIOSU010000129.1 GCA_021107455.1 Clostridiales bacterium
AAAAGAAGCGGATCCGGGTCTTAAGGTGGTATGTTATGTGAATTCTTCGGCCGAGGTGAAGGCTGAAAGTGATATTTGTTGTACTTCGTCGAATGCGGTGAAGGTGGTTTCGAGTATTGAGGCGGAGCGGATTTTGTTTGTGCCGGATCAGAATCTCGGTGGTTATGTGAGCAAGCAATGTCCGGATCGTGACATATCGGTATGGAGGGGATTTTGTCCGACGCACCATCGTGTGGAGTCGCCTGATGTGGCAAGGACTATGGCGAAATATCCCGATGCCTATTTGATGGTTCATCCTGAGTGCCGACCCGAGGTGCTTGAGTATGCAGAATTTGTCGGCAGTACTTCTCAGATTATAAATAGATGTGGGGAGATTGATGCTGACACGATTGTCATTGGTACGGAAGTGGGCGTGATTTCTACAATTAGGAGAGAGAATCCTGGTAAGGAGATTGTGCTTCTCGACGATGTGATGGTTTGTCCAAATATGAAGAAGACGACGCTCGAAGACGTTTATAGGGTGCTGCGCGATGGCACGAACGCGATTGAGGTCGATGAGAATATACGTGAGAAGGCATTCGGTGCTATCGATGCCATGTTGAAAGTGAGATGATGGCGGTGGTTCGCGAGACTTTTGATGTCATTATTGTCGGGGCGGGACTGGCTGGATTGTATACGGCGCTGCAACTCGGGTCCGATTTGAAGATATTGATTTTGTCTGAAGGGGATATAACCGGGACGAACAGTTATTTGGCTCAAGGGGGGATTGCGACTGCGATCGGTGAGGCGGATGACAGTGAAAAGCATTTTGCTGACACGATGGCGTGTGGGCATTTTGTGAATGATCCGGAAGCGGTTCGGGTTTTGGTGGATGAGGCAGTCGAGAATATCAGGACGATTGAGGGATTTGGTGTCAGGTTCGATGCGGATGAGCGGGGGTACAAGCTAGGGCTGGAAGGTGCCCATGCTATGGCGAGAATACTTAGAATGGGGGATCATACTGGAAAGACGGTGCTGTCGACGATTTATGAACGTATTATGGAGAAAGACAATATCACTCATTATGATGGCGCTTATGTTTATAGACTGATTACGGCTGGTGGATTTTGCGGAGGTGTCGAGGCGCTGATTGAGGGGACGCAAAGAGTTTTCATGGCGGGGAGTGTTGTGCTGGCCACAGGTGGTGTGGGGCAACTTTTTTCGAATACCACGAATGCGATTGGTATTGAAGGTACTGGGATTGCTATGGGGATCGAAGCCGGTGTGAAGACCGCGGGGCTTACCGATTTGCAATTTCACCCGACGGGGCTTTATGGCAATGATCATTATGAGGGTAGGCATTTTTTGATTTCCGAAGCTGTAAGAGGCGAAGGGGCGATTTTGCGTGATGAGAAGCTGAACCGAATTATGGATGGCGTGCATCCAATGAAGGAGCTGGCTCCGAGGGATGTGGTTTCAAAGACGATTCATGAGGTGCTAGCGAATCAGTCGCTTCCTTACGTGTATCTTGATGCGACACATCTTGATGAGAGTTTTTTTAGGGAGCGGTTTCCTACGATTTATGAGTGTTGCATGAATTATGGGATTAATCCGGCGCATACTATGATTCCAGTGGTACCTTGCATGCACTATTATATGGGAGGTCTTAAGACTGACCTCGATGGCAATACGAGCCTGAGAGGTTTATATGCAGTTGGAGAGTGCTCACATACCGGTGTACATGGCAAAAATAGATTGGCGAGCAACTCTTTGCTTGAAACACTTGTGTTCGGTAGACGGGCCGCTAGGGCGATTTTGAGGAGTTCTGGAAAAACTGAGGATTTGAGATGGATTCATCTCAGGGAGGTTCCATATTTCAATATGAGTTTTGGATCGCTGCAGAACTGGATGACGCGCAATATGGGTGTTGTGAAGCACTATGATGAGATTTCGGATATGAGAAAAAAGCTGGAGATGGCTTTATGGGAGCCGATGGGGTATAGATTGCCCAATTGGGAGGACTTGAGACTTTTTCATGTGTCCGTTTTGGTGCATGAGATGCTTAAAAAAACGATTGAGGAGCGAGATGAAAATGAAGTTTGATAGAATTGAGGAAATTATTTTTGCTGCGCTTTCTGAAGATACTCAGGGGTTGGATTTGACTTCTGAAAGCATTTTTGAGCCCGATCACAGTTCCACGTTTGTGCTGATCGCAAAAGAGGATGGTGTCATTGGCGGGCTTCAGGTCTTTGAAAGGGTGTTCAAAGCTATGGACCCGGATGCTGTATTGACGTTCATGTTTGCTGATGGAGACCTAGTAAAAACTGGTGAACAGGTGGCGAAAATCTCTGGTTTGACATCGCGTTTGCTTATGGCGGAACGGACAGCGCTCAATATTTTACAACGTATGTCGGGCATTGCGACTGCCACCAGACTTTATGTGGAAGCAGTGGCACCTTATAAGGCGAAGATTGTGGATACGAGAAAAACGGTTCCTGGACTTCGGATACTCGATAAAAAATCCGTGGTCATTGGCGGTGGACACAATCATCGCATGGGACTGTATGATGCCGTGCTGATCAAGGACAATCACATTGACGCTGTCGGTGGTATAACTGAGGCGGTTAAGCGCTGTAAGGCAAAAGTTTCACATATGGTCAAAATTGAAGTGGAGATCAGGTCAGTCTCTGAACTTGAGGAAGCGATTGCTGCTGGTGCTGACGTCGTTTTACTCGACAACATGAGTAATGAGGATATGACTGAAGCGGTTAGAATATCAAGCGGTAGAGTACTACTTGAAGCCTCCGGCAACATGTCCCTTGAGCGTGTTCACGACGTGGCGAAAACGGGTGTGGATTTGATTTCTGTTGGGGCTTTGACGCATTCGGTGCGGGCACTTGATTTGAGTTTGCGAGCACTGTAGGCGCTCGGGGAAGAGCAGGGAAAGGCAGGGAATGCAGGAAGAGCAGGAAAAGATGAGATCAAAAGATTGGATTATCTTGCTGAGTTAAAAACTGATTACACCTAAGAAGGGTTGATGCATTTGCATCGGCTCTTTTTTAGCTGGTTTTGCTCCCATACGAACGCAGTGGTTGAAACGATCAAAGTACAAGTTAAAATATACACAAGAAAAAATATCACATAAAAAGGATCAATGCATCAGCATCAATCCTTTAAATCTTTGATCTTTCTATGTTTTCCGGTGCGCAGCACCGATTCTTTGACTTTGATCTTTCCCTGCTCTTTCTGCTCTTCCTGCATTCCCTGCACTTACTGCATTCCCCGGCACCAAAGGTGCCTCCTGCGTTCCCTGCATTCCCCTGGCGTGTACCTTTCTTTATACTTTGAATTTCAGATATACAAAGACGCTAATAAGTTTCCTTCGCACTATATAGAACTTAGTTACATAGGCTCCTGTGTTTGCGGGCAAACACTACGTCACCCAATATTTCCGCATCGCGGAAAATTGTAACTACGCGATTTTTTGCTTCGCAAAAAATTAGGTACCAAAATGTACCTGTCCCCAATCAGTACCTGATCTTTTCGCTCTTCCCGGCGCGTTCTGTGCGCCTCCCCTAACTGCTTGGCACCAAGCGCCACGCGCGCCAGCCAAAAACCACTCCACTTTTTTTGCAAAAAAAAGTGGAACATCATGCTTCCGCAGACATTCCCAAAATGAGGAAATTGAAATTAATAAAGGGTATGGTATTTTTACCACCTCAAATATAACACAATCGAAGTAGCCGTGTCAACGGATTGAAGCCTGCATAGCCATAGGAATAGACAATAGTTAAAGCTCTAACAATCAAATGACAATGACTATCACTTAAGGTTGGAGAATAGTCAAAGAAATGTCAGGATTAAGCTAAAGAAATAGCATCATTATGACGATAGAATATTTGATAGTTTTATCGGAGGTAATGAATATGATCAAAGGACTGTATGTGGCAGGAACAAACATGACCACCAACATGCACAAAATGGACGTTATCAGCAACAACCTTGCGAACGTCAACACAACAGGTTTCAAAAAGGACACCTTTGAACTGGAGTCCTTTAACAATAGACTTATTTCAAGAACCGGCGGCAGTAACCTACCCTTTGACGCGGCAAAGGTAAATGTCACACAGACGCAATCTGGTGAGGAATTTACCGTGTCGACGAATACAGGGTTTTTTAGGGTGGATACACCAAACGGCGTACATTACGATACGAACATGAAGTTCTTTAAAGACCAGGACGGTTTTTTAAGAACCATATATAAAAACGTCGGTGGATCAATCGATCCGCTGAAAGGCAATTTAGTGCTCGGTCAGAACGGACCGATCAACGTGGGCGACGAAACGTTTGAAATCAATGAACGGGGTGTGGTTCTGGTCGGTGGTGCGGAAGTAGACGGACTTGTGACACAAGGATTACCAAATATTATAGGCACCATGAGCGCGGGAATCAAAGGCTATAGCGTCATGACCAACCATGAGCAGGGTCAACTAGAGATGACCAACAGCAAATTTGATGTGGCCATCAAAGGCGACGGATTTTTCAATATACGTACTGAGGATGGAGATTTCTTATCGAGAAACGGGTCGTTCACAGTCAATGGATTCAGTGAGCTCACGAATCTCGATGGAGGGATTGTGCTTGGATTGGATGGGCCGATAATGGTTGAAAGTGAAAATTTCACGATCAATGAATTCGGTGAGGTCATTCAGGATGGTGAGATTACGGACAAACTTTCTTTGACAGCATATACGAATATTGCTGATCTATATAAAGTGGGAACATCATATTATAAAACAGTCAAAGAGATGACCGGTGAACAAGTGGAGTTCTCTGGGGAAATCATTCAAGGTTTCTTAGAAAAATCCAATACGGATTCCATCACAGAAATGATTAGCCTGTTGGAAATGAATAGAAATTACGAGACGAGTCAAAAAGTCATCACAACTATAGACGAAATGATTGCAAAAGCGGTCACTGAACTAGGAAGAGTGTAGGAGGCATATTATGAAGGCAATGTGGTCAGCAGCATCCGGTATGAAGAATCTGCAACTGAAAATTGATACGATCTCCAACAATCTTGCAAACGTGAACACCATCGGTTTCAAGAATCAACGTGTGGAGTTCAAAGATATCATGTACGAACGATTATTTACATCCGACAAGCTTGAAGATGAAGGCCGTCCGGTACCAATTGAAATCGGACACGGTGTCATGGTCTCCGCAACACTGAGAAGTTTTGCCACAGGCAATCTTCAACAAACAGAAGGAAAATTCGATTTTGCCATCAACGGAGATCATTTTTTCAAGATCATCGATCCGATGGGCAATGAAAGATATACCAAAGATGGCAGTTTCAAGATTGCTGCGACTGAAGAGGGCGCACAGCTTGTCACATCAGATGGATATTATGTGCAGGGCACAGATGGAAATATCGTGCTTGGACCGGACGTCAGTGAGTTTGCAGTCGATTCTGAAGGTATGATGACAGTAAAACTCAACGGTGAAGAAGAATATCAAGAAATCGGACAGATGTCTCTTGTGAAATTCATCAATGCAGCAGGACTTGAAGCAGTGGGTAAAAACCTTTTCAAGGAAACCGTCGCATCGGGCATTCCAATCGAGGGCCTTCAAGATGGAGATACAACAGAAGTTTGGCAGGGTTTTGTTGAAAACAGTAATGTTCAGATCGTGGATGAAATGATCAACCTCATCACAGCGGAACGTGCGTATGAAATCAATTCGAAATCCATTCAGACTGCGGACCGTATGCTTGAGATCGCGAACAATCTCAAAAGATAAGCAATGATTGAAAGAAGGTAAACTATGAAAATTGACAGCCTTTCCATGATGGACAGTTATCAGCCGGTGGCAAACGATCAAAAGCAGACAGTTGAGACAGATGCTTTTAAGGATTTGCTTGCAAAAGCGGCTGAGGAAAAGGACCTTGAAGGTCTGAAAAAAGCTTGCATGGAATTTGAGACCTATTTCATAAATACACTATTCAAAGAGATGAGAAGTTCTTCAGAAGGTACTGGACTGATTGAAAAAAGTCAAGCCAGGGGAATGTTTGAAGGCATGCTTGATGAAGAAATGTCGAAAAAAATGAGTGAAGCCGGTGGTATCGGTCTTGCGGACATGCTTTTCAAGAACTTGCAGAAGGCGTACGAAGCAGAGCAGGAAACACCTGCATTCGATATCAAGGGATAATCAATAAATATGGACACCACACTTCCGGGAATCTGGAGGCTGTGGTGTTTTGCTATGTGTTTGTCTGGCGTAAATTTTGGTATAAAGATACATGTGAAGTAGAGTTCAGGAGGATGATATGAGAGGATTAGCACTAGAAGGGGGAGGTGCCAGGGGCGCATTCCAGGTTGGAGCGATCAAGGCACTTTATGAAATGGGTTATAAATTTGACGCAGTGGCAGGAACATCCATTGGGTCCATCAATGGGGCACTCATTGCTATAGGAGATATTGAACATTTAGAGGAAATTTGGGAAGGCGCGGACATGGCTCATATGGTCAATGGGGATGCTGAATTGATTAAAGAACTTGTAAAATTTGAGTTCAAGTCTGACATCAATAAATTTAAACAACTCATAGTGGATACCATAAAACAGGGTGGACTTGATGTGACACCTTTTAGGGAAAGTCTCAGAAGAGATGTGGATGAGGCAAAACTCAGAGCTTCAAAGATGGATTTTGGACTTGTCACGTTATCGCTTACAGATCTAAAGCCTATTGAAGTGTTCATAAAGGATATTCCTGAAGGGAAATTACACGATTATATTTTGGCTTCCGCGAATTACCCTGCATTCAAAAACGAAAAATTTGACAATAAGAAGATGCTCGACGGTGCTTTTTTCGACAACCTTCCAGTCAATATGCTCATTGAAAGAGGCTGTGATGAGATTGTCGCAGTAAGGCTCAACAGTCTTGGTAGGATTCGGAAGTTGCCTAAAGAGACAAATACGGAAATCATCATGATTGAACCATCAGAGGACCTTGGAAAGGTTCTTGACGTGGATCAAACACGGGCCAAACACAACATCAAACTTGGTTATTATGATACCATGCGTGTTCTCAAAAAACTAAAAGGCAACCTATACTATATCGACGAGGTTCCAAGCGAAGAGGAAGTGCTTGCCAATCTTTTGAAATTGCCGAGAGAAGCACTGATCAGGGTCAAGAAACTGATCGGTAGTGAAAAACCGGTACGCCGCATGGTCTTTGAGGAACTGCTCCCGATGATTGCGGATTTTGTAAAGGCAAACAAGGAATACACCTACTCGGAACTCATGCTCAATTACTACGAGCAAATGGCGGAACAACTCGAAATCGACAGATTCCAGATACTGACTTTCAAAGCATTTGTGGCACAGATCAACGAGAAACTGAAATCTGATTCGCTTAAGGAATTTTCCTCACTCGACGAGTTGTCGAAAAATCTCATGAATCTGCTTCCCACCAAAGGGTACGCACTTTTGCCTCATAAGACGAAAAGCCATCTTTTGGTTCAAATCTTTTATATTCTCTTTCAAAACGGATTCTGGGCAGAGGCTACAGAAACCGCTCAGAATATGGTATAATTTTTTCTAGTACATCGCTTGGACGATTGAAAGGAGCAAACAATGAAAGCACATGAACTATATCAAGAATGGCTTAACAATCCTTACTTCGATGAGGCATTCAGAAATGAGCTCAAAGCCATTGAGGACAATCCTGTTGAAATAGAAGAACGTTTTTACAAAGACCTCGAGTTCGGCACAGCCGGAATGCGCGGTATCATTGGCGCGGGCAGAAACCGCATCAACCCATACGTCGTCAGAAAAGCCACTCAAGGGTTCGCCAACTTCCTGATTGAAAGAGACGAGCAGACTCTGAAAGGTGAGTTCGAACGCTCTGTGGTCATTGCCTATGACTCAAGAAGAATGTCTGAAGAGTTTGCCATGGAAACGGCACTTGTCATGGCGGCAAACGGCATCAAGGCTTACGTTTTCGAATCGGTAAGAACCACACCTGAACTGTCTTTCGCAGTGAGATATCTCGGTGCTATTGGCGGCGTTGTCATTACGGCAAGCCACAATCCACCTGAATACAATGGTTACAAAGTCTACGATGAGACCGGATGCCAACTCGTGCCTCATTTGGCGGATGCTCTTGTGGACCACGTCATGGACGTCAAATCTTTCGATGAAGTCAAAGTCATGGACAAAAAAGATGCCCTCGAAGCAGGTCTCCTCAGCATCATTGGAGAGCTCGTCGACAATCCATACGTCGAAATGGTCAAGGAAGTATCTCCTAGACCAGAACTCCTCAATGCATCTGAACTCAAAGTAGTTTACACACCGCTTCACGGCACAGGTGGACCGATTATTTCCAGAGTGCTCAAAGAAATGGCATTTTCAGGTCTGATCACCGTCACCGAGCAAATGGAACCGGACGGCGAATTCCCGACATGCAAAAATCCAAATCCAGAAAATAAAGACGCCTTCGACGTCGCACTCACCTATGCGGAAAAATACGATGCGGACCTCGTCATCGCCACCGACCCGGACTGCGACAGAATCGGACTCCTCGTTAAGGAAGCGGGCGGCTATAAAATACTCAACGGCAACCAGATCGGCAGCCTTTTCATGGAGTATATCCTCTCTTCAAGAGAAGATTTGACTAAGGACCACTACGTGGTCAACACCGTAGTGTCATCGGATCTTGCAAGGGCTCAGGCCGCTCACTTTGGCGTGACTCTCAGACAGACCCTCACAGGCTTCAAATTCATCGGTGAGCAGATTGAAGGCGATCCAGAACATTTCGTCATGGGCTATGAGGAAAGCTTCGGCTATCTCTTCGCACCACATGTGCGCGACAAAGATGCCGTCATGGGCACACTCGTCGCCATCGAAATGGCTGAATACTACAAAAGAAAAGGCCTTTCACTCAGTGAAGTGCTCGATAGCATTTTCGAACGCCACGGCTTTTTCATAGAAGAAACCATCGCACAAACCTTCGAGGGTAAGGATGGGCAGGCCGTTATGGCTAAGATTATGGAGAGCTTTAGAAACAACTCCGAATCATTGCTCACGTATGACAAAAAAATCGATTATCTCAATGATGAAACTGGGCTCCCAAAAGCGGATGTCCTCAAGTTCTACCTGGACGAACAGTCTTGGATGGTTCTTCGTCCATCAGGCACTGAGCCTAAAATCAAAATCTATTTCTCAATCAGTGGAGAAAATGAAAAAGCCACAAAAGAAAAGTTGGACCAATATAAGTTAACAATTGTCGAGAAGGTGCTCGTTTAATGGGTAAATCGTCATTTGATCGAATCCATTATCCGAAACTGGAGTTTGTAAATGCTAAAGCCACAAACACGAGACTTATGGGCGTCGTGGGTGTGATCGCCCACTGGCTCGATCCAGCCGGGCGCGAAGTGGTCCAAATTTATCATTTGGATTTTGAAAGTTACGGCATTGATGGATTCTATCATCTCATAGAACCGAACATGGAAGAGCTGGAGACTTTGGTACTGGGTATCACTGGCGGCCTCGGCGGCAGCTTCATCCAAATCGGTCTTGAGGAGTTCATTTTCCTCATCAAATCGTCATATATCGTGGATGAAGGGTGCCTGGATGCGCTCGTGGATTTCGAGATGTTCGAGGAGCAGTTCGATTCGCTGTACGTCGACTTGTCGGTCGAAGACGAAATCAGGCTATACGAGAAGCTGACCCCGGAGATCGTGTCAAACGAGCAAGCCATCCATTATTTTGTCATGCGCTACATCGGATGCGATTATCCGTCGGCCATGATGCTCTGGAAGGATGGGAAAATCGACCCGGATTTCGAGCTGCTGGACATGCCGCACACGCTGATCAAAAACAATTGTGTGCATTTGGGTGCGGAATCGGGTATAGACCAGTATAAGGTCGAAGCACTCGTCGACTACGAGACCAGGTACAAACTGATGATCATCCATGTGGATGTGGAACCGGGCACTCATAAGATCATCCGTGCGAACTGTGCGGAGGAGATGGTGATCAGCAGCATTGAGGCGGCATTCAATCTCAGCAAGCCGGAATATATGATGGTGATGCATGTCCAGGATTCGTTTTTTGAAAGAAGATTTGCCAAGAACAATCCGGAGATGATGAAGCAAAGTTACCCGCAGGGGCAACTTTATATCGAGTTCAATCTGAACAATGACCATGTGAAGGAAAATCCCTATTTTCTCAACGGTGACATTTATGCGCTATATTTCTTCGGATACGAGCGGCAACTCGTCGTATGCACCATGCGCAAGGAGAATTTAGAGGAGATCGACAAGATGCTCGAAGAAAATCAATCCTATGAAGAAAGTTTGGGCTTCATTTGCGAACTGAAAACAGATGAACCCGTTCTATTCAGCTTCGTCAACAGCAGCTATGACAATATTTTCGACTACCTGGCAACAACTTGAAAAAAAATTAATAAATTTAGGGTTGCATGTAAGGAAGCGTTGTGCTATTATTAGCAAGTAAATTTTATAGTAATCCTTATCAAGAGAGATGGAGGGAATAGGCCCTATGAAGTCCAGCAACCGGCGTGCGCACGGTGCTAAATCCTACAGATGCTATGGAGATCTGGAAGATGGGGTTTGAGTCTATTAGGCCTCTTCTTGTGAAGGGGCTTTTTATATGCCAAAGAGTTCATCGAAAATAAAGGATTATCAACCACAATCAATCAGGAGGTGTTTTTAAAAATGGCAAGAAAAAGATTATTTACATCGGAATCTGTAACTGAAGGACATCCGGACAAAGTATGTGACCAAATTTCGGACGCAATTTTGGATGCAATTTTTACTGAGGACCCTAACGCAAGAGTAGCTTGCGAGACGTCTGTAACCACTGGTCTAGTTCTAGTGGCTGGTGAGATCACGACGGACTGTTACGTAGATATCCAAGGGATTGTCAGAAAAACAGTAAAAGAAATCGGATATACAAGAGCAAAATTCGGCTTTGACGGCGACACTTGCGGCGTACTCGTAGCCATCGACAAACAATCAGATGACATCGCTATGGGCGTTGACAATGCACTTGAGAGCAAAGAAGGCACTATGCACGACGAAGTAGAAGCAGTCGGCGCTGGTGACCAAGGTATCATGTTCGGTTTCGCATGTGACGAGACTCCAGAACTTATGCCACTTCCAATCTCTCTTGCTCACAAACTTGCAAGAAGACTTGCTGAAGTGAGAAAAGACGAAACTTTAAAATATTTGAGACCAGACGGTAAAACACAAGTGACTGTGGAGTACGGTGAAGACGGTCGTCCAGAAAGAGTGGACACAATCCTTATCTCGACTCAACACAGCCCAAGAGTGACCAGAGAGCAAATCGAAGCTGATCTTATAGAGCACGTCATCAAGCCGGTTGTTCCAGCTGAACTTTTAATCAACACTCGTTACCTCGTGAACCCGACAGGCCGTTTCGTAATTGGTGGTCCTCAAGGTGATGCGGGTCTTACAGGAAGAAAAATCATCGTTGACACTTACGGTGGATACTCAAGACACGGCGGCGGAGCATTCTCCGGCAAAGACCCAACAAAAGTTGACCGTTCTGCTGCATACGCTGCGCGCTACGTTGCTAAAAACGTTGTTGCTGCTGGCCTTGCTGAGAAATGTGAACTCGAACTCGCTTACGCGATCGGTGTTGCTTACCCAGTATCTATCATGGTTGAAACTTTCGGTACAAACAAAGTATCTGAAGACATCATTGAAGACCTTATCAAGAAGCACTTCGACCTTAGACCAGGCGCAATCATTCGTGACCTCGGCCTAAGACGTCCAATCTACAGACAAACTGCTGCTTATGGCCACTTTGGTAGAACGGATATTGACTTGCCTTGGGAGAAGACGGACAAAGCGGAGATTCTTAGAGCCGAAGCATTCGGAGCATAGCTCCTCGGCTTCGCCGGGAATGCAGGGAATGCAGGGAATGCAGGAAGTGCAGGAAGTGCAGGAAAAGATAAAAACGATTGGGGACAGGTGCTTTTTGGTACCTGTTCTTTTTTTATGTAAAAGTATGCGTCTTCGCGGGGTATCTTTTGAACTTGAACTTAATCTTTTCCTGCTCTCCCTGAATTTCCTGCTTTCCCTGCATTTCCCTTTCGCTCTTTTCCTGCCCTCCCTGCCTTACCTGCACCACCCTGCACTTTCCAGGCCTCAACCAAAATTTTCCAATTGCCTAATTTTTTCTAAGATGATATGATGATTAAGAGTCAAATATAGCTGCAAATCGAGGCCACATGGAAAAAATTACTCTTGAAGGTGTCGTACAAGACATCATTTATTATAATGAAGACAACGGATATGTCATTGCCACTCTACAGACGGAACTGGAGCTCGTGAGCATCAAGGGGAGCCTTCCTTTTGTGCGCGAAGGGGACCATATTCGGATGGTCGGGCAAATGGAAATTCATAATTTCTACGGGGAACAGGTCAATATATTGTCCGCGGAGCACCTCAAACCTGCGGACCGGGAAGATATATTCAAGTACTTGTCTTCGGGTATCATCACGGGGATTGGACCGGCTACTGCGGAACTCATGCTGAACGCATTTGGAACAGAGACGCTGAATATCATCGAGAAGGCGCCAGAGCGACTCTTGGAAGTGGCGGGAATAGGGCCCAAGAAGCTGGAGCAGATCATTGAATCCTATAAGGAACAATACGAGCTCAGGGACTTCATCATTTATTTTCAATCGCTCAATCTCTCTGTGAACATGGCTATGCGCATTTATAAGAAGTATGGCATCGAGGCCATCGCGAAGGTGGAAAAGAACCCTTATATCCTCGCTGAGGATGTGACTGGTGTGGGATTTAAACTGGCGGATCAGATTGCCATGAAGATGGGCATCGACTTTCACTCGCCGTTCAGAATTGACTCGGGGCTGCTTCACCTGCTGAACATTGAAGCTTCAAGCGGGCATACCTATGCGGAGCAAGAGGATCTCGTTAGAAAAGTAGCACTTACACTGAGCGTTGAATATGACGAAGTGGAAAATCAGATCAGGGAAATGGCAGTGACCGGAGCGCTTAAAGTCGAACGTGTAGGACATGGGGATCTGCGCATATATTTGCCGAGCCTTCATTATTCGGAGCAGCAGGTGGCGGCCAAGCTTTATGAGATTGGTATTCATGCGCTGCCGCTCAAACCGTTTTACGGAGATTTGTTTATTAAAGAGTTTGAAGAAAATAGGGGCATTATTCTTGGTGAGAATCAGAAGCGTGCTATTGTAGAAGCGCTGGAATATGGCATGTATATCATTACTGGTGGGCCTGGAACAGGAAAAACCACCATTATCAATGCGGTCATAGAAGCGTATGAAATGTTCGATAAGAAGGTTGTGCTTTGTGCGCCGACGGGTCGTGCGGCAAAAAGGATGACCGAAGCCACAAAACGTGAGAGCAAGACCATCCATAGACTCCTTGAATTCCAAGGTGAGAATCAGTTTGGGAAAAATGCCGAAGAACCGCTCAAGGCGGATGTCATTATTATTGATGAGATCTCCATGGTGGATATTGTGCTCATGTATAGGCTGCTCGATGCGATTGCACTCGGTACACATGTGATTTTCGTGGGTGACTCGGATCAGCTCCCTTCGGTGGGTCCAGGTTCGGTGCTTAAAGACTTGCTGCAAAGTGATCTCATCCAAAGCATTGCGCTCGATGAAATCTATAGACAAA
>JAIOSU010000197.1 GCA_021107455.1 Clostridiales bacterium
AAGTTTGGTGAATTCAGTGTAATAGGAAGATTCTATCCTCAGAATGTCCAAAATAGTGTGGGTATCTTGAATGGAAAAACATTGCTTGAGGTGATAAACTAGAACAAGGTCCGCAACTGTGGATTTTGGGTATTTCTTTTTTGTTGGGGCATCAATGATTCCAGACTTTACATAATTGTTGATCATTGTTTTGGTGAAGACAGAGTCTTCGTCTGATCTCATGAGAACTTCAAGATTTATTTTAAGATAATCCAACATCTGATCCATGTAAAGCTTTATGTCAGGTAATTTATCAAATGATGGATCCTCATAATAGAGTGATTCTTTTAATGATGACATATGAACCTCCTGAATAATTATTAATATATTATATCATGTATTGCAAATGATGAAAACATATGGTAGTATATCGATATAACTTTAAGTAGTATTCAATACTACGTTAGGAGCGAATTATGAAAATCAGAGAACCACTCAACACCCTGACACACTTTATAGGTATCATACTATCAGTGGCAGCTTTGATTACTTTGATAATCACTGCCATTATGAAAAAGAGCCCTGTCTCACTGGCAGGTGGGATTGTTTTTGGCATCAGTTTGATACTGCTTTACTCTGCTTCAACCATTTATCATGGATATAACGGGAGCGATAAGGTCATTTTAAGACTTAAAAAACTGGATCACGCAATGATTTTTGTTTTGATTGCAGGAACGTACACCCCTATTTGTCTTATTGCACTCCGAGGACCACTCGGATATGGTTTATTGATAGGAATCTGGTCGCTAGCTTTGATTGGAATGGTGACAAAAGTTATTTTCATTCATATGCCAAGGTGGTTGTCGGCAGGGATGTATCTTTTCATGGGATGGATCAGTGTGGCATTCATTTTTCCATTATCTAAAACTCTACCAACCAATGGTTTCCTCTGGTTGGTCATTGGAGGATTGTTTTACACTGTCGGCGCGATTTTTTATGCCACCAAATCGGAAAAAATAAAACTGGGCAATTTCGGGTTTCACGAGATTTTCCATTTGTTCATACTCGCTGGAAGTGCTGCACATTTCATACTGATTCACCGCTATTTGATCGCAACTGTTTAAAACAAGTTTGGAGACCTCGAGATATACTCAGGGTCTCCATTCTTTTTCACCTTAGAGGCCATTTTTTTAATATAATATATAAAAACCAAATCTAGGGGCTAGCAATGACACCGACTAAGATAGAAAAAACAGTTCAAGGAGATCCGATTAAATATTGCAACATAATAGGTCGTATCATTAACCCGACTCTTGAAGTCTCTTGGTACGTCGAGGAAGATTTTTTTGTAATGGAACAAGGTGATTTTATCGTGCCTTCAGATGAAGATTCAGAAAATTTCACAAATCAAATTGATGTTTACTTTGAATCGAAAATCGGACAAAAGGAGATCAATTTTGCTGGGGTACCGAGAAGACAATATGATCTGATGATGACAAAGTATGATGAGGAATGGTCCGAATTTTGTTTTTTATATTTTTATAATGGATATCCCTTCATGGAGATTGAAGAACAATACGGTTTTGATGACGACGTTTATCATTTAGATAAACTCAACATATCGGATATGGATCAAGTATTCGAATATTATGCATTTAAAGACGATGGAATCGGATATATAGAGGCTATCATAAAGAATGAAATCACTTTTTGTGCGAGGCTTGCTGGAAAAGCGGTTTCTTGGGTAGTCCAGCGGGAAGATGGATCCATGGGAATCATGTTTACACTAGAAGACCACAGACGAAGAGGGATTGGGGAGTGGCTTTGCAAACATTTGATCAACGAAATTCTTAAGAAAAATCAAATGCCATATCTTCATATTTGGAAAGAAAACGCACCGTCGATCGCACTAGCGGAGTCATTGGGATTCAAACGCCATAGTGAGGTTGTATGGTTCGGTATAAAGAACCCGTATCTTGAGGACAGGAGGGGTGTCGTGCTAGATCAAAACGAATTATCAACACTTTTTGACACGCATTTGGTAGCAATGGATGAAAAACTGAAAAGTATGATGGATCAGGACTTCAATCATTCAAGTATTCACGAATATAGAGAAAGTATAAGACGTTTCAGAGCGTTGCTCTTCTTTTTCATGCCATTTATGAGACCTGGAGATTATCGTTTTTTCGATATGCACTCCAAAAGGTATTTTGACAAGACTTCATTGATTCGGGAAATAGATGTGTTTGAGCACGGTTACGGCAGCATCATGAATGATTCTGTGATCAAACAGCTATCAGTACTCAAGCAACCACTCCGCGCAAGGCTTATACTGGATGCCAAGCGTATGGCGACATTCAGGTTCTCCAGCACCCGAGTCAAGTTGATGAAGGTAGACTCAGGGCAGGAACCGGGATGTGATTGGAATAGACAGTGTGAATTGTTCAAGCAATTTATTGAAAAAGATGAACAGTTGCTTGGATATGAAGAGAAATATATTCATTCCAAACGAATGCTTGCAAAAAAAATGAAATACGTTCATGAGATCCTCATGCCGAATCATGTGGAACTCCAAAATATCAATAAAAAGTTGGAAGCTTTTCAGACACATGCAAAACTCTTGCATGATACTTGTGTCAATTTGAGATTCGTTGGAAAGTATGAGCTAGATGATGAACCGCTGATTGTCAAACTTATAGAGGATCACGCTTTCTATTCCAAGGCATCTGATGAAGCTTACCTCGAAGTCTGCAAAGCAATGAGTGAGTATATGGGCGAAAAAAAATAGGAAGAGGTCATCTTCCTATTCGATAATTATTTTTCGTTTTCCTCAACCCATTCTTTTGCATCATTTACAGCTTCTTCTGAAGGGATTGTCACTTTAGTTTCCTTTAGTTCTTTGTCGTTGTCTGCCCATGCTTCAGTTGCGCTTGAGCCCAATTTTTCAAGTTCTTTTGTTTTATCCATAATTGCACCTCCGTGTCATTGATAATTATTATCATTAATACCCTTGTGCAATGTTTTTTAAACATTGAATTCCTTGAAAAAAAAATATAGAATTAATTGTACTGAGAAATCAAATATAAAGGATGGTCAGTTTTGAATCCAGTCGGAAATCCAATTGAAAACCAGGAATCAGAAAACAAAACTTCAAAATATGAGAAAATTGCTTTGGATATCGCCTACAGTATTGTCAATGACGAATGGAAAATGGGTGACATCATCAAAGGTAGATCGACCCTTTCAGGGAAATACAGTGTTTCTCCAGAAACCATAAGAAGAGCATTAAAACTGCTGGAAGAACTTCATGTAGTCGAAGTCATAGAGAAAAAGGGGATGCTGATCAAATCAAAGACAGCTGCTGTCGCGTATATCAAAGAGTATCAATCCAAGGATCATGTGCTCTCACTCCGTGAAAACATCGCAAAAATGATCGAAGAAAAAAGAGTGATTGAGGACAATATGCTGGTTAAACTCGATAAATTGATTGAGGAAGCAGTCCTACTAAAGAATGTGGGAATCATATACCCGCTGGAATTCAAAATTCCTGAGGGGAGTCCATTGATCGGCCGATCCATAGGAGATATCAGATTTTGGGAGCATACAGGTGCGACAATCATTGGAATCAATAGAACTGGAGAGCTTGTATTATCTCCTGGTCCCAAATTAGTGTTTTTTGAAGGTGACGTTGTCTTTTATGTTGGTAATTCACCAGGAAATTCTGAACGGGTCAATAAATTTATAAAAAGTACTGAATAAAATGCAGACTGTAGACAAACGTCCAAATCCATCGTTACTGGATTAAATCCATTTCAGTTACGACGCTTAAGGTCGCGCCTTCAATGAATTTAATCCGCGCCTTGACTTTGAACGTTTACTACAGTCTGAAAAGGATGTATCGATAATTTCAATCGATACATCCTTTTTTTTTATTGGTTGATTTTTCTTATGATCCCAAGCGGTGTTTGTTCATGATCCTGTCCGAGTGGGTTGTCTTTCAGAATCTTTGCGATTTTTTCGCGATTCATGCTGGCGTGGGAAATGCCGAGTACTGAACCATCAAGATCGTTGATGTCCACAACGGCTACTTGGACACCATCATAGAGTTCGCTCAGCTCCTTGGCCACAGAGTCCGGTCGATCCGGTCCTAAAACGACATATTGATTATAAGGTGGAAGTGTGTTGGGTGTCGGACCATCAATAGAAGATGCCTTGTAACCTGCGATTTTATAAAATACGCCTTTTTTACCCATCAACTTAGTTACAGCACTTGCAAAAGCTGCCCAAAGAATGCGTGGAATTCCACATTCCCTAAGAGCCATTTCCATGGTCTCAGGCATTCCAAGCCCGATACCGGCAGGAGTTTTCATAACGAATTTTGAAAGCAATTTTGCCAGAGGTCTCGGTGTGATGTCTTTGACTGGTATTGCACGACCTTGTGTTATAGCCACGATTTTTTCTGTGACAAATAAAAGATCACCGGGTTTGACATGTTCTTCGGTATATTTTTTAACCACATCAATCAGCTGGTCATTCTCCATGACGACGTGTGTTTTAATCGGAATTCTAAGGTAAGTATCGTTATCCAGTTTGATTTCAGGTGCTTTGATTCTCTTTCTAGGTTCGCCCATAATGATCCTCCACGTTTATATCCATAGCTAATGTTCTCTAGTTATTATAACATCCCAATAGGCATATTTGGGAATGATTTTTATATTTTTGTGAATCCGGTGTAAAATTGCTAACAACCTTATTGACAAAGTGGAGTTGTCAGTGGTATACTATGTTACAGCCTGACAACTTGAAGTATTGTTGAAGTTGTCACTAAAAATAATTTTCTTGACCCGGAAGGAGGTTTATATGGTTTTAAACAAAGGTTACGTCATGAAGAACAAATCGATTCTGGAACCTTACACTATGCGATTCATCATGCCTGAAGAGATTGATCAGGTCATTACATTACAAGATCATATTTATGAATTGTTGCCTAATAAAGAAATTTTCTATAGAGATCCTAAAGAGACGCTTTTGTTTGAAATTGAACGTGGTGGGAGAATCATCGGCGTGTTCAATCACGCGAATCAGATGATCGCTTACCGTTATATAAGCTTTCCCGGTGAATCTGAAGATAATCTTGGCCTTGATATAGGTCTACATGAATCTCAGTTCAAAGATGTTGTACATCTGGAGACAACTCTCGTACATCCCGACTACAGAGGCAACAGACTTCAGGGGTTGACCCTTGAAAAAGCTTTGGAGTGGGTAGTCCCATTTGGATATAAACACATGCTTTGTACTGTTTCACCATATAATTATTTCAGTCTGAATAATATCATGAAGGCTGGTCTCAACATCAAAGCCATAAAAAAGAAGTATGGTACACCCGGTAAGGATGATGGCCTGTGGCGATTCATCCTGCATAGGGACATCACTAGTCTTTGCATCAATAATCCAAGTCAGTATGAAGCTCTAGAGATGGAAAAAATCAAAGAACAAAAACAATTGATAGAAAGTGGCTATGTCGGTTACAAACTTCATAAGGAAAGTCATCTGATACACTATACACAGGATTTCTGTCAAAACTGATCGCAGGTAAATCTTTCATGTCCATAAATTGGATATGAGAGATTTTTTTTGTATGATATAATATTTGTAACTGAAATAGAAAAGAGGAATCGATATGAGTGACAAGATAAAAGAGGCATTACTTAACTATGAATTAAGATTTCATGCCTTGTTTGAACAAACTCATGATGCTGTTTTTCTACTCGATTTTGAAGGAAATCATATCGAGGTCAATCAAAGAGCCTGCGAAATGTTTGGTTATACAAAAGAAGAAATGCTAAAACTCTCCTATAAAGATGTATCCATGAATCTGGATAACAGTCGTGACAAATTGGGTATCTTAGTGAAAGAGGGCACATTGCCCATATATGAAAGTCTATTTAGAAAAAAGGATGGATCGCCACTGCCTGTAGAAGTCAATGCTGTTCTTGTGAGTACAGTGGATGGTAAGCCGCTGTTCATTCAGAGTGCTTTAAGGGATATTTCCGATCGAAAGAATGCTGAAAACGAAATGATCAAGGCAAAAACCGAAGCGCAAATAGCCAATGAGATCAAAGGTAATTTCTTAGCCAATATGAGTCATGAATTCAGAACTCCACTCAACGGTGTGATTGGCATGCTTGGACTTTTGCAAAAAACAAGTCTCGATCAAAAGCAGAAAGATTACCTGGACAAAGCACTTGAATTTTCAAGACTTTTACTTCATACGCTTAATGACATCCTTGACTTTTCAAAAATTGAGGCTGGAAAACTGACACTTGAAAAGACCCGATTTGAACTTCATAAAGTTATTGAAGACGTCAATGCGATAGTCTCACCGTTAATTTTTGACAAAGGTTTGTCTTTGACAGTGACCATTCCTAAGAACGTTCCGGAATGTCTGATTGGAGATGGACTTCGGATCAGACAAATTTTGATCAACTTGATGAGCAACGCGGTTAAATTCACTAATCAAGGCAAGGTGGGCATAAAGGTGGAAATGGGCGAGACGATTGACACCGGAAAGGCATTGTTCATATTTGAAGTCATGGATACTGGAATTGGCATGGATCAATCTCAAATGGAACACATTTTCAGTCCATTTGTACAAGCGGACAGTAGTGTTACCAGACAGTATGGTGGCACTGGTCTAGGGCTTGCCATCGTGAAAGATTTGGTAAGGTTGATGGATGGATCGGTCTCACTGGAGAGTGAATCGGGATCAGGAAGTCTATTTAGGGTGATGATTCCACTGGAGTTCATAGATGGTGATGCACTGGATTCGTTTGTCCTTGATTCAAACAAAATCGTAAAGGAAAAGAAAGTCACGTTAAAAGCGCCCCTTAGACGACGGTCAGACCCGGAAATCATCGGGGAGAAAGCTAGAGAAGAACTGCTGAATAAGTTGATTGAGGCTTTGATAGCCCATAAACCCAAGCAAAGTTTAGATTACCTAGGGAGATTGGAAATTTATTTTCTAAGACTTGAAGATCAAGAAATCATGAATAGAATCAAAGCTCAAATCAAGAGTTATAAATTTGATGAGGCGCTTTTTTTAGCTAAAAGCCTCCAAGGAGGGATTTCACATGAACACCCTTAAAGAATGTACCATTTTGGTAGTGGATGACACACGAATAAATGTCGATATCCTTGTGAATATTCTTGGCGATGATTATGAGGTGTCAGTTGCAATGGATGGGCAAGAAGCTCTCGATACCATTGAGAATGCCAGACCGGACCTTATATTGCTAGACATCATGATGCCCATCATGGATGGCTATACAGTCATAGAAAAATTGAAGGAAAATGCGATAACGGAAGATATCCCAGTTATTTTCATTTCAGCGCTTTCAGATATATCCAACAAGACAATGGGATTCAAACTCGGCGCGGTGGACTATATCGTCAAACCATTCAATATAGAAGAAGTCAGGGCACGAGTAAAAACCCATCTGATGCTATCCCTTGCTCAAAAGGCGCTTCAAAATCAGAATGAGATCCTTGAAATCAAGGTGGAGGAACGGACAAGGGAGCTCATGTTGACACAACAGGCTACGATTATGAGTTTTGCAAGCCTCGCTGAATATAGAGACCTTGAGACCGGTGGTCATATCAAAAGAATCAAGGAATACGTGCATATCATAGCGAAGGAATTGATGAACAATCCCAAATATCAAAATATGATCAACGATAAATACATCGATTTTCTGGTACAGTCATCACCACTTCATGACATTGGCAAAGTAGGTGTTCCCGATGCCATTCTTAAGAAGAGCGGAAAACTGGATACCGATGAATTTGAAATCATGAAAAAACATACCACATATGGTAAAAACGCGATAGAAACCGTTGAAAAGGATTTAGGTGAATTGGCATTTTTACATCTCGCTAAAGAAATGGCATATACACACCATGAAAGATGGGATGGACTCGGTTACCCAAGGGGCATCAAAGGGAATGAAATACCATTATCGGGTAGAATAATCACCGTTGCAGATGTTTATGACGGACTTGTCAGTAGAAGAATATACAAGCCACCATATACGCATCAGGTTGCTGTAGAGATGATTCTAAAAGGCAAGTCGATGCAGTTTGACCCGGATGTGGTTGACGCGTTCGTGGGGTGTCTTGAGGAGATTAGACACATCGCCATTGAACAGGCCGATTCAGTTGAAGAACGCGAAGTGCTCATGAACGCATATAATGATTCACATAATGATTCACTTGAGATTCCTTCTTCATATGAGAGGTACAATGATACGTTTGTATCTAAAAACAGGAGTTCGCATGAGATTAAATAACTACATTAGTGCCTCGGGAATGTGCTCGAGAAGAGAAGCTGACAAATGGATCCAAATGAAACGAGTTAAAATCAATGGAAAGATTGCTGGATTGGGTGAGAGCGTCAATCCTGGAGATCATGTGGTAGTGGATGGAAAACCAGTACGTCCAAAAAAGGAGAATGTTTATATCGCATTCAACAAACCTGTCGGTGTGACTTGCACGACAGAACGCCATATCAAAGGTAACATCATTGATTTCATCAACCACAAAGAACGCATTTTTCCGGTAGGTAGATTGGACAAGGACTCTGAAGGGCTCATTTTACTGACTAGCGATGGCAGCATTGTCAATGCTATTCTCAGAGAAGAAAACGAGCATGACAAAGAATATCTGGTCACGGTGAACAAGAACATAGATGATACATTCATTTCCAATATGGAAAAAGGTGTGAAGATTTTCAACCCAGTCAAAAAGAAGCATACGACCACAAAACCTTGTAAAGTGGAATTGGTTAAACCAAGGACTTTTAGAATTATTCTCAATCAGGGCCTCAACAGGCAAATCCGGAGGATGTGCTCCGCACTCGGATACGAAGTTGTTTCACTCAAGAGGACTAGGATCATGCACATCCATTTGAATCAGCTTAAAACCGGAAAATGGCGTGATCTCACGCAGCAGGAACTGAAAACGCTTCTGAAGTCTTGACACAAAAATGATAAGTGATATAATAAACGCAAATGCAAATCAGTTGCATTTGCGTTTATTATTTTTATTTTGTGGTATATACTTATTGAATATAGAAACAGGAGGCATAAAAATGAAAAAAATATTAACTGTTGTGATTGCGGCAATGTTGGTTTTTGCCCTTTCCGGTTGTGAATCGAATATTGAGAATGTTGTCGTTGCAGATGAAGGGCCACAAGTGTCAAAGCCATTGAGCATTGTCACATCACTTTATCCACAATATGATTTTGCAAGAAGTATTGTTGGGGATAAAGCAGACGTGATTCTGATATTACCCCCAGGCGTAGAGTCACATTCGTTTGAACCGACACCACAGGATATGGTCACGCTCCAAAATGCGGATTTATTTCTTTATACCGGTAAAGAAATGGAACCTTGGGCATATAAACTTACAGAGAGCATTGATGCAAAAATCGTGGATCTGAGCTCGGGAATCACTTTGATGGATTTAGAGGAACATGAGGACGAGCACGAAGATGAAGGTGAAGAAGAGGAACATGAGGAACTCGTGGATCCACATTTTTGGACAGATCCGAATCTTGCTATTGTAATGGTTGAAAATATATTGGAGTCATTGAAAGAGGTGGATGTAGATAATGCCGCTTATTATGAAGCAAACGCCAACACATTGAAGCAAGCACTTTTGGATCTGGATGTCGAAATCAGTGAAACACTTTCTAAAACCACATCAAAAACCATTCTTTCTGGTGGGCATTTCGCTTTTGGGTATTTTGTTGAACGATATGGCCTTGAGCACATGTCACCTTATGAGGGCTTCTCTCCAGATGCGGAACCAACTCCTAAAAAAATTGCTGCACTTATTGAGACCATCAACGAGACTGATGCAAAGGCAATTTTTTATGAAGAATTGATTGATCCTAAAGTTTCAAGGGTCATAGCAGAGGAGACAGGCATTGAAATGCTCTTATTGCACGGTGCACACAATGTCACTAAAGAAGAATTTGAATCTGGAAAATCCTACATTACATTTATGAAGGAAAATCTTGAACGATTGAAGATAGGACTTGGATATGACGAGTAAACTGATTGAAGCAAAAAATATAACTGTTAGATATGGAAACAATGTGGTTCTAACTGATATTAGTTTCGCAATTGAAAAAGGGGATTACATCGGTCTTGTGGGTGCCAACGGATCAGGCAAATCAACACTTGTAAAAGCCCTGTTGGGGCTTGTTCCCCTAGAAAAAGGCAAGATTATATACAACGATCTCAATAAATTTGAACACGGTATAGGATACTTGCCTCAGGTCGCTGTCACCGGGAACACATTATTTCCTGCAGAAGTGAGAGAAATTGTCGGCATCGGACTTTTGGGGCAAAAGAAGTTTCCCAAACGATTGACGAAGGAAGATCACTTCAAAGTGGATACTATTCTAACCAGACTTGGAATCATAGGACTCAAACATAAGAAGATCGGTGACTTGTCAGGTGGTCAGCAACAAAGGGTTTTACTGGCCAGAGCCATGGTTTCCCATCCGAAACTCCTGATTCTGGATGAACCTACAAGCGCACTGGATCCAAGAGTGAGATCTGATTTCTTCAACCTCATCGAGGAGATCAATAAAGTAGACCAAACCAGCATCGTTCTTGTTTCGCACGACCTAAGCAGTATCAAACGTTATACAAGAAAAATGATGTTACTCGATCGAGAATTGGTCTATTTTGGTCCTTCAGATGAGTTTGATTTGAATTTTGGAATGGCAAAGGGGATGCACAATCATGAGCATGATTATTGATACGATTACAGAAGCACTATCATATGGTTTCATGCAAAGGGCCATCATTGTCGGTGTGCTGATAGGACTTAGCAGTGCTATGCTTGGTATATTTCTGGTGCTTAAAAAATATTCCATGATCGGTGATGGACTGGCGCACGTGAGTTTTGCCACGGTAGCCATCGCGCTGTTCTTAAATACTTCGCCACTACTCATTTCGATACCGATAGTCATTGTGGCCTCGATTTTGATTATGGAATTAAATGAAAAGGCAGGAATTCATGGAGATGCTGCCATCGGTCTCGTTTCGTCTTTCTCTGTCGCGCTCGGCGTGCTCTTATCCAGTATATCCGGTGGCTTCAATGTGGATTTGTTCGGCTATCTATTTGGGAGCATACTCTCGATTCAACAGTCTGACCTATGGTTGTCTGTAGTTCTGGCGGCTGGAGTCATCTTCACGGTGATATTCTTTTACAATGACTTGTTTGCCATCACTCATGATGAAGCATTCTCAAGTGTCATTGGAATTCCAACTAAGAGAAGGAATTATTTGATCGCGACATTGACATCTGTCACCATAGTGCTTGGTATTAGGGTAGTAGGGACAATGCTCATTTCAAGCATGATTATATTTCCCACTGTGGCGGCACTCCAAGTCTCGAAAAGCTTTAAATCAACCATCGTGATTTCATCTGTGATTTCGGTGTTCTCAGTCATCGTCGGAGTGCTTGGATCTTATGCCTACAATCTGCCATCAGGTGCAAGTATTGTCATGATCAACGCTGTCGTTTTCGTATCAATGATGGGATATAAACGTTTGGTGCGTTCTTGACAAATGGAAGAGGTGAATGAAATGGGATCAATAGATTTGAAAGTTGTATTTAAAAAATATGGCATAAAGAATACTGTGCAAAGGCAAGCGGTTTACAATTATCTTACAGATGCATCCGCACCAATCACTGCGGAGCAAATATATATGGAGTTGACCCAAAGTGAAAGTGATGCGATGAACCTATCGACGGTATATAGGATTCTAGATCTTTTCACGAAAAAAGGGTTGGTACTCAAATCAAATTTACAAGCGGATGGCAAGTCGACATACGAAATGAATCATATGGAGCATAGGCATCATCTCATATGTGTGAAATGCAACAGCATTGTCCCTATAAAGGGGTGTCCACTTGAGGACTATGAGAAAAGATTAGGTGAATCTACAAATTATCAAATCTTGGAGCATCATTTGGAAATATTGGGAATTTGCCCTAAATGCAGAAAATAAAATAGCCCCACACAAACCTAAATAAAATGAAGGTTTGTATGGGGCTTCTAAACGTTTATAATGGCGTGAAATAATTTTGTGTATAATAAGTTCCGAATGGACCACCGAAGTAGACTCCAACACCAAGATATTCAATGTTTCTGACAAGATTTTCGCGATGTCCGAGTGAATTGACCCAACCGGCGTGTGCTCCGAAAGCATTCAGATAACCTGCTGCTATGTTTTCAGCAGCCAATCTGAAGTCAATGCCATCTGCGGCAATTCTGTCAAATGGAGATTGTCCGCTCGGATTGATGTGATCGAAGAAATCGCGTACTGCCATGTCTTTGCTATGCTTACGTGCCACAACCGCAATCGGTTCGCTCCATTTTAGGAGTGGTTTTCCATTCTCGAGTCTGAATACATTGTTCAGATCAAAAACCTGTTTCTCAAAACTGATTCTCACAGGGTCTGATAAATTGCCATACTGGGAGTTCATACTCTTTTCGACAGCAGTGTCAATCAGCATGATGGAAAAAAGCCTGCCGGAATCGTGATTGTCAAAGTAAGTGGTCAGATATATGTTGTTCTTAAGGTATACTGCAGATTCCTGATTGTTCATTTGAACGTATTCATCCACACCTTTGAATATACTGTTGATTGGACTTCCAAGTGCTTTCGTCACTGCAGCCTTGTTTTGGTTCATGGCAAGTGATGTTGATGATTCAAGCAAATCGGATGCTGTAAATAATGCCACAACTTTTTGATTGCTGACACCAACCAGGAAGTAGTCCAAATAATTGTCATGATATACCCACCATTTGAATCCATAAGCACTGTCGTCGATTCTCACGGGTTCTCCGTAGATTTCTTTGACCGTGACTGAAGAATCTCCGATTTCAATGTCGCTGACGGAAAATGGGGTGGATAATGTTGCAAAAGCATGTCCTGGAGCGTAGCCTGAAGCATCCAGATTGTCCGTGACGAGCTCAATTTTGTTAAGCGTGGTCAGGTATTTTTCGAGTACTACCGATGATTCAGCACGAGTGGCGTTCAGCATTGGTCTAAAGGTTGAGTCTGGATAACCATTTATGATTCCAATGGCTACGGCGGATATCACTGCGTCGAGGTATCGACCAGAAACCGTATTGTAATCGGTCAACTTGTGACTGGCTTCCGCTATGGATTCACCAGAGACCGTTGCCCCAGTAGCTAGGTATGCCTTTGTTATGATGCTCGCCATTTCCTGTCTGAGAATGGGTTTTTCATAAACACTGAGATCAGTGCTTCCGAATTCGTCCACTTTGATATAGTTGGCCTCGATTGCAGCATCGATATAGGGTTGCCCCCAATACTCGTTATCAGTGAGTTCTCTGACATCAATGGATTGCGCCTTGATCACGAGAACAAGATATTCGATTCGTTTTATAGTGGAATCGGGTTTGAAACTTCCATCGGGATATCCGGTAATAACACCATATTTAGTGATGTTGTTGATTGTATTTTCCGCCCAGTGTCCGCCAACATCGTTGAATGTGACCGCAAATGATACTGGAACGCTTAGTGTGATTACTGAGATAGCAAGTATAATGATAAGAGATTTCAGAGCCCAAAAGATGTTTTGCTTTTTAGTCATATGGTTCTCCTTTCGGTTACTAACTATTACATTATAACGCATTAAGCTTACAGGCGTATTACAAAATTATAAACAATACAAAACAATTGTGTTATAATATATTGGATTTGAAATCAGATAAAAGAGGTTGAAATGGCAATTAAAAGCAAAAAGATAGATATGACAGAAGGCGATATCCTTTCCAGCCTACTTAAAATGGCACTACCAATCATGGGAACGAGCTTCATGCAGATGGCCTATAACCTGACGGATATGATCTGGATAGGATTCCTTGGATCCAGTGCGGTGGCAGCCGTTGGAATCGCAGGATTTTTTGTATGGTTTGCCAACATGTTCATCATGCTGAGTAAAACGGGTACAGAAATCAGGGTTGCACAAGCTTCTGGCGCAAAGGATGAGGTGCATGCGGAACACTTTGCGAGAAGTGGTCTCCACTTGATTTTCTTCCTTGCAATGGGTTATATGACCTTTCTGTTGGTGTTTAAAACAGGTCTGATTGAATTTTTCAACACCGGCAGTCCTGAAGTGGAAAAAAACGCCATCAGGTACCTGTCCATTATTGCCATAGGAATTCTGTTTCCGTTTGCAAATCAGGTATTCACTGGAATATTCAATGGGCGTGGAGACAGCAGAACTCCATTTATGTTCAATGCTGTGGGGCTGGTGATCAATATAGTGCTTGACCCGATTTTGATCAATGGCTTCGGACCTTTTCCAGAAATGGGAGTGGCGGGTGCTGCACTGGCAACTGTATTTGCACAATTTGTGGTCTTTATCATTTTCGTATACAACATCAAATTCAAACATACCTTGTTTGAGCATTTCACACTGATGAGTCCCATCAAATGGTCGACACTTTCAGATATCATGAGACTAGGTGGACCACCGGCAATCCAAAGTGGATTATTTACTTTCATATCCATGATCATAGCAAGAATCATCGCTGTCTACGGTCCGCTGCCTATAGCGGTACAAAAGGTCGGTTCTCAGATTGAGTCCATAACTTGGATGACTGCAACAGGACTAGCTGTTGCACTGGGTGCATTTGTGGGACAAAACTATGGCGGCAAACAATACGGCAGAGTGGTGAAAGGGTATCGGACAGCCATGAAACTGGCTTTTTCTCTTGGAATATTTAATACTTTGCTCCTTTTTTTTGGAGCCAAATACCTTTTTATGATCTTCATCAGAGAGCCTGATGCGATTTCACTTGGCGTGGATTACTTGAGAATCCTTGGCCTTTCCCAACTCTTTATGTGCATTGAGATCACGACTTCAGGAGCATTTAACGGAATAGGGCACACAAAACCCGCCGCAATCACCAGTATAGTCTTCAACATACTCAGAATCCCCATGGCACTCTACTTCAGTCAGATGACATTTTTAGGCCTCAACGGCATCTGGTGGAGCATCAGCATCAGCAGTGTCTTCAAAGGAACAATCGTCTATATTTGGTTTGAAAGATTGTTGAAAACCGAGAAAGAGTTCATGAATGAATAAATAAAAAAAGGATGTCTCAATCATTTGAATAAAAATGATCGAGACATCCTTTATTGTCAGCCCACGTAATTGAGCACAAGATATACCAGGTAAAAGAGTACAAGCAATGCGCCTTCTTTTCTGTTCAGTGTATGCCCCTTGTTGAGGGTGAATACTCTAAAAGTCAACAAAATCAAAAGCATTGCAGGAAAATGAAGTGAATAGAAATTCTTAGGAACTGCAAGTCCAAGCGGTGTTGCTGCTGCAGACATACCGACCACGAAAAGGACGTTGAGAATGTCCGCACCGATGATGTTACCAATGGCAAGGTCTCCATGACCTCTCATTACTGCTTTAACGCTTGTCGTCAATTCAGGCAAACTTGTACCAAATGCAACTAGTGTCGCTGCGATGATGCTTTGTGGTACCCCAATTCGGATTGCCGATATTTCTACTGCTGGAATCAAGACTTTCGATGAAAGGATGACAAGGGCCATACCTGCTGCCATCAAGAAGAATTGCTTTACCAGACTTTCCTTGTCGTGTTCCTGGATTTCTTCGCTGATCTCATCGAGTATTTCTTTTCTGGAGTGTTTGAAAGACCAGTATAGATAAATGCCGAGAAACGCTAAGAGAACAAATCCCATTCCCTGAGAAATTACACCTGAGCTTGAACCCGAAAAAATCGGAAGTGCGAATACGACCAATAGAACTCCCGCCAAAAGTTGAATCCAGCTCTGTACGCGGATCGATTTGTAATCGATGACAATAGGGCTGATCAGTGCGGCGATACCTACAATCAATCCAGTGTCTGCGATGATGGACCCAACGGCGTTGCCGAGTGCGAGATCTGGATTGCCATTGATGGCTGCCAAAACCGAAACGGAAACTTCTGGTAGTGTGGTTCCAAGTGATACGACTGTTGCGCCGATTATGGCTTTTGGTATACGTAAATGTGCTGAAATGGCCACTGCCTCATCGATAAGGATATCAGCGCCTTTTCCAAGGGTATAAAGTGTGATTGCAATAATAGCGAATAAAAAAATTGTGGATAGTGGGGTTAAAAAACTCAAAATCAGTTCGTCCATGATATCTCCTCTTTATGTTTTGATCGGGGAACCCAGGCAATAAAAAAACTCTACAATTCACCCGCGAATTGTAGAGTCTCACACGATTTCAAAAATCATCCAAACCGGGACTATGTCCGTTCTGACGGCTTGGATTCCACTGATGGGCAGTTACTCCCTCTAACACAACAAATTTATCATAAAATTAATATGATGTCAATGAATCCGGTACATATTGCCAAAGAGTAAAAATATTCGGATAATTATTAATAAAATGACCTACTTTCTTAACATCGATTTTATTGTATTTGTAAGGTCTGTATGGTATTTTTAATACACAAAACGAACTTAGAAGCCAGGTGATGAGAATTATGACTATAGATTACATAAAACTACTCAATCCTTCCGCGTTCTCCACAGTGGATACCATACTGGAGTGGAGAAGTGAAGGTGTTCGTATGGTAGGCATAGATTGTAAAACAAAGAAAATTGAATATAAATTCGATAGACTTATGATGGAAGACGAATCCGTTGACAAGGTGATCATACATTGCAACAGATATTTTGACATCAATCCTGAAGTGGTGATATTTGAAGCCAAGCGTGTGCTGAGAAAAAATGGTCGAATCTTTTTATCATTTTATCACGATGAGGAGATCGGTGTCGTTTCAAAATGGTTGTCCAGACTCAGAACCAAATCCAGGTGGTCCATGGACCAAGTAGCTGAAATAATCAATAAGTCGGATTTGCTGATAGACAAGAACATCATTGTTGAAAATGATTTGATGTATTTTGAAGTCATAAAACTTGAAAACGAAAAACTCGGCCGGATGATCTGGTCATAAAATCATGCACATTGTTGCATGGTTTTTTTTATGATAAAATTAGGAGGACAAAAGACATCGGAGACTGATTATGCTTGAACTTAAGAATTTAGGTAAATTTTACAGCGACCAGAAAATTCTGGAGAACTTAAACCTGTCTATTGAGCCCGGTGAGATATTTTGCATTCTCGGTCCATCAGGTGCGGGAAAATCCACGTTGCTCAACATTGTGGCGGGAATTATTGATTCATATGATGGAAATGTGGTCAATGATGCCAAACGCATAGGCTATGTTTTTCAAGAGGATCGACTTTTACCATGGATGAATGTAGAAGACAACATAAAGATTGTCAATGATGCTTTGACCAGTCAAGAGATCAGTCATCTTCTCATTGAGATGGAACTTGTAAAGGATAAAAACAAGATGCCGCATGAGTTGAGTGGTGGCATGAGACAACGGGTGGCTATTGCGAGAGCATTTGCCTATAAACCCGATTTGCTTCTACTAGATGAACCCTTCAAATCCCTGGATTATTCATTGAAGTCGAAAATGATCGATGCACTGTTAAGACTTTGGAACGAGACTGAAATCACAGTTTTGTTTGTTACTCATGATATGGATGAAGCTCTGTGGACTGCAGATCGGATTGCACTCTTAGCAAAACATCCAAAGGGTCTTCTTGATATTTTCAGCATTGAAAATCCGAGAGCGTTGTCCAGTGAAGATGTAATCAGACATAAAAATTCTATTAAAACCTATTGGGAGGAAAGCATATGAAAAAAACGTTATACTTGGTTTTGCTTTTGATGATGATATTTACTGTGAGCGCTTGTTCACAAAATGTGGAAGAACCAGAAGTGGTTATTGAAGAACCAACGGGTGAAGAGGTAGAGACTCCTGAATTAACGACACCTGAAGAGCCACTTTATGTAAAAGCAATGACGCCTGAGGGTGCGACAACAATAGCGATGCTCAAGATGATCTATGAGCAACCTGAACTTATGAATAATGTGATTGTCGAATACGAAAGCATCAACTCGACAGATCTTTTGGCTTCTGAGATCATCGCGGAGAAGGTGGACTTCGCACTTATCCCGACCAATCTCGCCATCAAATTATACAACAAAGGTGTTCCTTATAAGTTTGTAAGTATCAACACACATGGCAACCTATACATGATCACATCGGAAGATATTGACTCATGGGATTCTCTAAGAGGAAAAGATGTTTACATGATTGGACAGGGGTTGGTGCCGGATCTTATTTTCAGAGCTTTGCTTGAGGCGAATGGACTGGACCCAGAGAACGATCTCAACATCATATATTTGGCGGGGACATCGGAAGTTGGACCGACATATATCGCTGGAAAATCAACAATTACCATTATGCCAGAGCCTGTACTTTCAACACTTGATGCAAAAGGAATTTCTTATAATATGCTTTTTGACCTACAAGAGGAGTATGAGAAGATATCGGGTATAGAAGGCGGGTTTCCCCAGGCTGGACTCGTCGTCAGAAACACTATTGCAGAAGTCTACCCTGATTTGGTCGTAGCATTTGCTGATGCGCTTTCTGAATCTTCGGATTGGTTGAATGAATTTCCCGATCTCGCGGGAGGATATGCTGAACAACTGGAACTTGGCATACCAGCTCCTGTTTTTGTGAAAGCAGTGGATGGTCTTAACATCCACCATGAAGACGCCTTTTTAAACAAAGAGAAATTGGAATCGTTTTTCAAGATGCTTTATTCGTTTTCCCCGGAAGCCATAGGAGGAAAAATGCCTGATGAAGATTTTTACTTCAAAAGATGATCGGCAACTCATTGACCGGAAGAAGAATATTTATATCACCATTTCCACAATAGGTCTGGTGCTGTTTTGGCATTTGTGTGCTGTGGTTCTTTCAAAACCCTATATATTACCTACACCTGTGGAAACTTTGGAAGCTTTTTTAAAATTGATTTTCAGCAGTTCATTCCACTCTGCGCTCATTTATACACTTTTACGGGTGCTTAGTGTTGTGATCGTCAGTACTCTTTTCGGAATAATAATCGGAATCTTGTCTGGTCGATTTGCTGTGCTTGAACATTTGCTTTCACCACTTGTGCTTTTGATCAAAACAGTTCCCACCATCGTTTTGATTGTTTATGTCGTCCTTTGGATGTCGGGTTACCTGGCACCGATTTTCGTGACAATCCTCATAACCTTCCCTATAGTTTATGGTAATGTCCTTGAGGGATATAAACGGATGGATGAAAAACTTATTGAACTTGCGGAAGTGTATCAATTCAATTGGATCAAAAAAATCAGGGCTGTATTGTTTCCTTCCATCAAACCATTCATTCAGTCCAGTGTGCTCACCATTAGCGGCCTTGGACTGAAAGTGGTCATTGCATCTGAAGTGTTGAGTCAGACACAAAACTCACTGGGAAGGTCGTTTCAAATCGCACGCATGAATATTGACACAAGCGAAGTTCTAGCACTTGCAATGGTCACCATAATCATTTCCACGATGCTAGACAAGTTGTCAAAACATCTGCTGAAAAAAATGAATTGAGGCGGTAAGATATGGGAAAATCAGGACTGGAACATCTTTATGAGTGGAAAATGCTCGATGAGAAAAAAGGCGATTATGAGGAATCCTGTTATATGGATGAAGAACTTAAATTGATGCACTATGGTATACGCACAAAAGTTGTTTCCATAGAAGATACAGGGGGGTATTCGCTTTGGGTACCGCTCAAGGATTTTGAGGTGGCCTGGGATTTGTTGCATGAACAAGTGAAGGAAGTCATAGATATTCCAAGAGAAACCTATCATGTTTTTGAAATGGATTTGAGTTATAGAAATAAAGCACTTTATGAAGATAAATACAAGGTGAATCAAAAATATATCCGAAGCAGAAACTATTTTCTTTTAGGTCTTATTTTACTGGCAGTATTTACATTACTTAAGTTTGTAAAATTTTAGTGAACATCGCTTTCTATAAAATTATCCTCTAGGCATTTTAACAAATGAGTGTTAAAATATTGTCATGGGGATCGTTTTATTTTTTTGCAACAAATAGTTAATAATTTAACAAACGGAGGAAGGAAAATGATATTTGAACTGACAAGTGAAGACCTCATGATGAGGGAAATGTTCAGAAAATTCACGAAGAACGAAGTAGAACCAATAGCGGCAGAGATTGATGAAAAAGAAGAATTTCCAGTTGAGAATGTTAAAAAAATGGCTAGGTTTGGAATGATGGGCATTCCATTTCCAGTCGAGTATGGTGGTGCCGGCGGCACTTATTGGCAATACATCAATTTGGTTGAAGAGCTTGGTGTGGCATGTGGCACATCATCGGTAATCGTATCTGCACATACGTCTTTATGTGCTGCTCCGATTTATGAGTTTGGTACAGAGGAACAAAAACAGAAATACCTCGTGCCACTTGCAAAAGGTGAAAAGATTGGTGCTTTCGGATTGACTGAGGCAAATGCAGGAACAGATGCAGCAGGGCAACAGACCATAGCGGTCAAAGAAGGCGATCATTATATATTGAATGGCAGCAAAATATTCATAACCAATGCTGGTTATGCAGATGTTTACGTGGTTATGGCTATGACCGATCGAGATGCAGGGCTCAAAGGAATCTCCGCATTTATCGTCGAGTCTGGGTTCGAAGGATTTAGTATCGGAAAAAAGGAAGCAAAAATGGGCATCAGAGGCTCAAGTACTTGTGAACTTATTTTCGAAGATTGTAATGTCCCAGCTGAAAACCTGCTTGGAAGTGAAGGCAAAGGATTTAAAATTGCAATGATGACACTGGATGGCGGTCGTATAGGCATCGCAGCACAAGCGCTCGGAATTGCTCAAGGTGCATATAATGAAACAGTGAAATACGTCAAAGAAAGAAAACAGTTCGGAAGAGCGATCTCGGCTTTCCAAAATACACAATTCCAAATAGCGGATATGAAAACCAAAATTGAAGCAGCTAGAATGCTCGTTTATTATGCGGCTTACTTGAAAGGTAAAAAGATGCCTTACGCCAAAGAAGCGGCAATGGCCAAACTAATGGCATCCGAAGTGGCTATGGAGGTCACTACAAAAGCTGTTCAGCTTCATGGTGGTTATGGTTACACAAGGGATTATCCTGTGGAAAGAATGATGAGAGATGCTAAAATCACAGAAATATATGAAGGCACGAGTGAAGTCCAGAAGATGGTCATAGCTGCTGCCGAACTTAAGTAATGGAGGATAAAACGATGAAGATTGTCGTATGTATAAAACAAGTTCCAGATACAAATGAAGTTAAATTGGATCCAAAAACAGGCACACTTATTAGAGAAGGGGTTCCAAGCATCATCAATCCCGATGACAAGGCAGGTCTTGAGGCTGCACTTAGACTTAAAGATGAGTTTGGTGCACACATCACAGTTCTTACCATGGGACCACCACAGGCAAAGGTCGCTTTACAGGAAGCCTATGCGATGGGGGCCGATAGGGTCGTTTTATTGACAGACAGAGTTTTTGCGGGTGCTGATACTCTCGCGACATCCACGACGATTGCAGCTGCTCTCTCCAAGATGGAATATGACCTCGTAATCACTGGAAGACAAGCGATTGACGGAGATACTGCTCAGGTAGGACCACAAATCGCTGAACATCTCTCTTTGCCACAAATCTCATATGTCTCGGCATTTGAGCATCACGGCGACCATGCGATAGTCAAAAGAAGTTTCGAAGATGGATTCCAAAAGATAAAAGTCACTTATCCGTGTTTGATCACAACACTCAGTGAAATGAATGAAGCGCGTTATATGTCCGTCAAAGGGATCATTGCGGCTCATCGAGTGCTCGAAGTCGAGACTATGACTTTTGCCGATATAGATGCCGATCCACTTAGAATGGGTCTCAAAGGTTCGCCTACGAAAGTGAAAAAATCGTTTACCAAGGGTGCTAAACAAGCTGGAAAAATTGTTGAGGGCACACCAAAGGAACTGGCAACCGCAATCGTAGACAAATTAGTTGAGAAATTTATCGTTTAGGGAGGATCCAATGAATATTTCAGAATATAGTGGTGTAATGGTTTTTATTGAACAAAGGACAAATCATGTCCAAAATGTATCACTTGAATTGCTTGGAAAAGGTAGAAAAATTGCCGATGAACTAGGTGTTCAGCTCATTGCGGTCCTACCTGGTCATCAAGTGGAAAAACACGGCAGGCTACTGATCGAATATGGAGCGGATAAAGTAATCCTCATCGATGATGCTTCGCTTGAAAGCTATACAACAGAGCCATACACACAGGCTATGGTCAAAGCGATTCGCGAGACCAATCCAGAAGTGGTTCTGGTTGGAGCGACATCCATAGGTAGAGATTTGGCTCCGAGAGTTTCCGCTAGAATCGAGACAGGACTTACGGCTGATTGTACCTCGCTGGATATTTCAGAAGATAGAATGCTACTCATGACCCGTCCGGCATTTGGTGGCAACATCATGGCGACGATCATCTGCCCAGAGCATCGTCCCCAGATGTCAACAGTAAGACCTGGTGTTATGACAAAAATGGAAAGATCACCTGAAAGAACCGGTGAAATCATATCCATGCCGATAGAAATCGAAAAAAACAGAGCATGTGTCGAAGTGCTGTCTTTTGAAAAGGAAGCAGAGGCAAGACAAGATATTCAAGAAGCGACAATTCTTATTTCAGGCGGAAGAGGCGTTGGCTCTGCTGAGAATTTCAAGTCACTTTACTCGCTTGCAGATGAGCTCGGTGGAATGGTATCCGCATCAAGAGCAGCTGTGGACAGTGGTTGGATGGATCACGACAGTCAAGTCGGACAAACGGGTAAGACGGTAAGACCGGATCTGTACTTCGCATGTGGTATATCTGGAGCGATCCAACATGTTGCCGGTATGGAAGAGGCGGAACTCATAATCGCGATCAACAAGGACAAAAATTCAAAAATATTTGAAGTTGCCGATCTCGGCGTTGTTGGTGATGTGCATAAGATTATCCCATTTGTTGTGGAAGAACTTAAAAAAATCAACGCTTCAAAACAAATCGAAGATTAAATTTCATTCTTACCTGATTCTAATCTCTGACTAACGCTTTTTATATTTATATGAGGTATGATAAGTTTAGAAAAAACAGACAGAGGTCTAAGATAGATGGAGGTAAATATGTTGTTTTCGTTAGTTGCAATGGGTGCGCTTGCTTTGATACTGCGCAATAAAGGTTACAGTTTTGAAAAAATGATTCCATATCTTTTGGTGATTGGTGCCATCACATTTTTTATTCCAATCGGTCCGATTTTGGCAATGCCTTTTAAATTGATCGGTGGAATTATTGGGGGCATCGGTGGATTCGTAGGTGGTATTATCGGTTTGGTCTTCGGGCTGATCGGTGGAATCATTGGTCTCGTATTTGGAGTGATCGGAATAGCATTTGGTCTTGTGACAGTGCTCGCCATTCCTTTACTGATCATATTTGTGATCTTCAAGATCGTCACCTGATTATGAACAATGAAACACCCTTTGACGGTTTATGTCAAAGGGTGTTTGATTTTTTTGGGGTTACTGTGTCACAAGAAAGTCCACTACCAACTTTGCAGGCTCTTTAAGTGAGAATACTTTATAAGCGCCTTTTTCATTCAACGTGATTGTGATTCCAACTGCGCTGTCGCTGCCTGGGAAGAAATATTCAACAGAAGAGACAGTAGTACTGTCTTTAAGATCTATTTGACTTTTTTTCGCATAGGCACCTCTGGCACCATTTATAATTACAGTAATGCTTTTTCCGTCATCGGAGATGGTTGCCTCATATACTCCTATTTCTTCAACAGTTTCTGTAGGTTCAAAACTTGTCCAACTGTAAATATCAAAAACGATACGTTCAAACTCTTCATGTCTACCATATCTGGCGGTTGCAACATCTTGTCCATCATTTATTTTGCCACCAGAAAATGTGCCAGACTCCAAAAATCCTTCTGGTATTTCTGTATTCGCTACAGGTTCTTCCGGTTCTTCCGGTGTTGGCTCCGGTTCAGGGGCTGGTGCAGGCTCTGGAGCTGGTTCAGGAGTTGGTGCCGGAGCTGTTGGATCAGTTGTTGGATTGGTGGCTACAGCTTCATCTGTAAGTACTTCAGTGGAGAAATATTCTATTGACCACGCATCATCCGCTCTAATGACCCTGAAATCCCACATCATTTGTTCAGTGAATTTTTCATCATCAAGTGTTCGCTCCATTTCAGTGGTGACAGTATACCTCATGGCTTCCGGCTCTTCTTCGGTAACTTTCACATCATATTGATTCAACTGATCAAAAGTACCCGTCTCAGAATAGGCCATTAGCGCATCAAGAGCATCTTCACTATTTGAAAAGAGTGTTAATATTGAGATGTTGCCTTGATTCACAAAAGTAGGCAAAAGCGTGAAAAATTGATCGACACTGTCTCTGGAGGTTTTTTCGGTAGTTTCATCTGAAGGTCCGGGCACTTCTATGGTTTGTCCGGGTAGTTCCTCACCGGAATCATACGACCATGGGAAATCAGACCAATTGGATTTAAGGAATAAAAATAAAACTATAACCAGTACACCGAGTGCACCGATGATCAAGATCGGTTTCTTTGATGAACGCTCATCATAATAGTCAAGTTCAGGATCAGTTTCAGTCAGTTCGATGTCAATGACATCAGAATCATCATCAAAATCAGAACCAAACAATGTTTTTAGAGCTGAATCGAGTTCGTGGTCATCGGTGTCATCAGCATGACTTTTTTTAAGTGGAGCATTTGCGATCGGTGGTTCCGGTTTTTCTGCGGAAATCGCTATGAGTTCATAACCGCATACTTTGCAAATTTCCGATGAATCCGGGTTGACGAAACTGCAGTTTGGACATTTCATACGTATTCTCCCTTCCGTTTATCGATCAAGTGGTATATCAATTGTGAAGCATGTACCTTCACCGAGTTCGCTTTTGACTTCGATTTTCCCCGAATGTCCTTCGGTCAACTGTTTGACTATGGCTAGACCGAGTCCGGATCCACCTTTTTCCACTTGGTCTTTGACTTTGTTGACCATGAAAAAAGGATCGAAAATATTGTTGAGCACATCTTGGGGGATGCCTTCCCCGTCGTCATGTATTCGGATTTGCAGATGATAGTTGACAACCTTTGTGGAGATGGTGATTTCGGATCTGGCGTACTTTTTCGCATTGCCGATCAGGTTGTCCAGAATCTGATTGAATCTATAAGGGTCCACAAGAATAAATGTGGAGATAAAAGGCCTGTTAAGTACAATTTTTACTTGTGAGAGCCTGAACTCCGTGATTTTGTGATCAAAGTAGTTTCCAAGCAATTGTCCGGAGTTGATGCGTTCGAAATTGAGAGTGAACTCTCCTAGTTCCTGTTTCGTATAAACCGATAAATCATCGATTAAATGATTCAGGTAATCCGTTTTTTCAACGATGGTGTCAATATAAAGATCGAATGTGTCCTGGTCTTTCACTATGCCATCCTGAATGGCCTCGATATATCCTTTGATGGATGTGAGTGGGGTTCTCAGGTCATGGGTGATACTTGCGATGAGTCGCTTTCTTCGCTTTTCGATCTCATGTTGTTCAAGGATTGTATCTTTGAGCCGAACGCGCATTTTGTCAAATTCCCTGCAAAACTCACCAATCTCGTTGTCACCTTGGTACTCTATAGGATAATTGAGGTTGCCGGATTGAATGTTTTCAGCTGCTCGTTTCATTTCAGAGATGGGAGTGAATATATACTTGTTGATCAGAAGCATCATGACCATGAAATATATGATCAACACAGTGATGAGTAGTGCGAGCAAAAGGTATGGGCTACTTATAATCGCCTGGTCCTGTATCAGATCTATTCGGTATTTAAAGAATATGTAGACCATGAAGGCAGTGGTGAAGAGCACCATACTGAGTACAAATAGAATGATGATACTTCTTAAATTGAGGTGAAACCTTTTTTTTTCATACATAAGCTAACCTTTAAATTTGTAACCGATGCCCCATACAGTTTCTATATACTCCGGTTGGGAAGGATCGATTTCAATCTTTTCTCTGATTTTTCTTACATGCACTGTGACAGTATTGATGTCACCATACTCGTTGTAACCCCAGATCTCATCGAAAATTTTCTCGCGGGAAAGGGCTTGATTGCTGTTCAGCATCAGATAATGTAGAATCTCGAATTCCTTGACTGAAAAAGGAACATATTTCCCTTCTACTTTGACTGTTCTGGCTTTGACATCCAGCTCAAGGGCTTTAAATGTCATGACATCAGTAGCCGGAGCTCCTGAAAGTTCTTTTACCCGTCTGAAATGCGATTGAATTTTTGCGATGAGCACTCTTGGACTGAATGGTTTTTCCACATAATCGTCTGCACCGAGTCCCAGAGCAAGGATCTTGTCAGTATCTTCTTTCTTAGAGCTCAACATAATGATCGGAATGTTAGATTCGTTTCTGATTTTTCTACAGAGTTCAAATCCGTCAATCTTTGGAATGATAATATCCAGTAACGCCAACTGAGGTTGTTCTGTTTCAAACTTCATCAATGCCTCTTCGCCGTCGGATGCTGTGACAGCTATGTAACCGGAGGCATTGATGTAGTCTTTCAGAAGGGTTTGAATTTGCAGATCGTCTTCTACAATGAGTATTTTTTCCATGGACATTGTTGCCTCCTAGCCACCTTTCAGGTGGTTATTTTTTTATGCCTTTTAAGTCGGCGGTTGAAAGTATGTTTATAGTATTTGAGCGGTTGAGTGATTTTTTTCTTCTATATGTTCTATGTGCCGCGTCAATCATGTCTTCCAGCATTTTGGAAAATGGCTTTCCGGTAGCTTCCCAAAGGTAAAAGGAAAGCGACCCTGGAATGGTGTTGAATTCGTTGATGTGTGGTAATCCTGTTGTTTTGTCGATCATGAAGTCGATTCTTGTGACACCGGCACAATCCAGTGCAATAAAAGCTTCAGCTGCCATGCGTTCAATTTCGCTTTGCATATCGGTTGTGATGTTTGCAGGGATTTGACGTTTTGCGGCTGACATGCCTTTGGTCTGACCGGAATTAACGTACTTTTCTTCATATGTGAGATAATCACTGGCAGATATGGGCTCCTCACAAACTGAAAGCTCCAGTTTTTCGCTGTCTCCGACTACAGAGATGTTAATCTCTCTCATACCAATAAGCATTTTTTCAACTAACATGCGTGAAGTAAAATTACGGGCAAGCTCGATGGCATCAAGAAGTTCCGAACGATTTTTTGCTGGTGTGACACCGACGCTTGAACCTATATCGGAAGGTTTGACAATCATTGGATAACCGAGTTTTTTTTCGAGGTCCTCAATGATGGCGTCCTTATATGAAAGCCAATGGTGAGTATAAAACCATTCGCCCTCGACCACGCGAATCCCGGAACTCTTTAAGAATAATTTGGAAGCAATCTTGTCCATGGTAAGTGAAGCGGCGAGGACATTGCATCCCACATACGGAATGTCCATGTGCTCAAGGAAACCTTGAAGTGTCCCGTCTTCACCACCCGTACCGTGAATAATTGGAAAACCAATGTCCACAGTGGTCACAAATGCATCTTTAAAGCGTTGAATCGGATGTTTGATCAATACTGCAGAGCGTTCTCCTTTGACCATTTGAACTTCCTGGGCATTTTTGATGACCTTGTCAAGGTCTTTGTAATGTTCCACCTCAAACAGATAATCACCGGTATACCATCTGTTTTGCTTGGATATATAGATGGGCACCACATTGTAACTTGACATGTTCATAAGTTGAGCGATGGCTTGCTGTGCAGTGATGATGGATACTTCGTGTTCCACGCTGGTCCCACCGAAAAAAACACCAATATTGATCATAATTATTCCCCTTAACTTTTATTCGTTGAATGTGTCCGGCAGATCGTTTTCAAGTAAAACGACGTCATCCAGTTCAATGATTTCTGATAATTTTGAAAAGGCATCGGATATGTTTTTAGCGATATATAACTTGCTTTGATCATAATTTTTCGCAGCGAGCCCTTCTTGTATCGGTCTCGTTTGGTTTTGTCCGACCAAAATGGTGAAATCACAAGTATCTGCAATGGATTCTCCGAAGGCCTTGTTCAGTTCGAAGTGTCTGTCCCCAAGCTCGATCATGCCTGGCGTGATGACAATTTTTTTATTGCCTTCAAATTGACCGAGCACTTCAAGTGCCATTTTTGATCCTACGGGATTGGAGTTGAATGCGTCATCCAGTATGGTATAAAAATCATTGACCCTACGGTAGGAGAGGCGATGCTCCACAGGTTTAAGATCTGCTGTCAAAGCGGGAAGACGTTCCATCGGGACTCCAAGTGAAAGTGCCATAGCAGCTCCTGCAACGACGTTGGAAAGGTTGTGTCTTCCAAGCAGTCCTGTTCCCAACCGGACTTTTTTACTTGTTGGAGTGTGTACCAACGTGAAGCTGGAACCGGATGTGTTGATGGCAATGGACTCAATCCTGTAGTCGGGTATGATCTCCAGTGATTCGGGAAGATCGTCCTCAACAGAAAAATAAACATAATTCAAGTCATCTCGTTTTGGGAGTGATACTATGTTCGGATCACTGACGTTGACAAAAGCTGTACCGTTTTTTTCCAGGTATTTGAACATCTCTCCTTTTGTGGAGACTATGTTTTCAAATGTTTTGAAGGTTTCGAGGTGCTGTGGACCGATGGAAGTGATGATGCCCATTGTAGGGTGCACAAATTCCACGAGTTCCCTGATTTCTCCGACCACTTTTGCCCCCATCTCAGCAATGAAAATTTGATGGGTGGGCTTGAGCCCTTCTCTGATGGTTCTGGTAAGACCCATTTTTGTGTTGAAGCTTTCTGGAGTCATGAGCACGTTGAAATCTTTGGAAAGCATGGAGTAAAGAACATTTTTGGTGCTTGTTTTTCCATAACTCCCTGTGATTCCAATGACGGTCATTTCTGGATTCTTTTTAAGCAATCTTTCTGCATCATTGTAATAATAATTGTTGATTGCCGTTTCAATCGGCTTGTTGAATATATTTGAAAGAACGAGCCATAGGAAACTGAAAAGGTATACAAATAGTGCTAAGGCTACTTCAAACGGGAAAGGAGCGGCATTGATCAGCAGACCGATAATCGAGAGAAGAACAAGGTCAGTTATGAGCAAACGCTTCACTCGAGGCGTGTAGACCAGTTTTTTCTTCTGTGGATATGCGGTTTTGATCAAATGGAAAAAATAGAAATCAATGGAGATCAATAAAAGACCAAGTAACTGGAGCCAAAGAATATCACTCATGAATATGAGAAGAACGCCGATAATATAGATGGTTTCATGCGGCTTTACAACTCTTTTTAAGTCCTCTGAAACCCATTTGAGGTAATGACCACCAAAATATCCGATCAACTGAAATCTATGAACATCTGTATGGGTTTTCACCCATGTGAATATAAGTATAAGTATTAGTGCAAAACTCTTGATCAACATGCTTTAGCCTCCGATAAATGTCTTTAGGATTGTCAGAAATCGCGCTGATTGCTCCAAATATGAAAAGTGCCCAGCACCTTCGAATACGACGAGACCGGCATCTGGAATAAGCGATTCCATGAGCTTGGCATCGCTCAGTGGCGTGCTCGTGTCCTGATCCCCCCACATAAGCAGAGTGGAAGCTTTAATTTTCGGCAAAATATGCCTCAAATCCTCGTTCACCACTTTTGAAAGCACTTGCTTCATAATGTCTGAAGCTTGTTTGTAGTCACTGCTGGAGTAGCGGTCTCGATATGCTTTCAAAGGTTCCTCCAAAATCCAGGATAGAACAGGCAGTTTGGCAAGGTGCTTAAAGGTCTTGTAACCATATACCTTGAAATAATAATCCGGTTTTCTTGAGGGTTTGATGCCTGCACTGCTGATCAAAACCATCTTTTCGAACTCAATATGTTCCGAGAGTCTGATGGCAACGCGGCCGCCGAAAGAGTGACCTATCGGTGTGAAAGATTTCAGTTCGAGATGTTTTATGAATGCGACTGTCATTTCGGTATAATCGGTCAAGTTCCATGCGACAGGTGGAGTTTCTGAAAGTCCGAAGCCTGGAAAATCAATGGCAATGATTTCATATGTTTTGACCAAATCATCTGTCAATATGTTGAAACTATCAAGATTTGCACCCCATCCATGCAGAAAAAGCAATGTCTTGCCACTACCAGATCGGGTGTAATTGATTTTTAAATTCTTATATTCAAAAGTTGGCATAACTGAACCTCTCAAATCGACTATTTTTATCACTCCTTATTTTATCATAAAAGCACATGAATGTAATAGAAGGTTTGATTTAGCTTAAAGAAAATTTAATGATGCAATATAATGGGACGTGTTATAATAGGTTTAGAAAAAAATGCGGAGGACGAAAATATGAGGAAAACGGGCATCGCCATTTTCATAATGGCTATAATATTGATCTCTGGAGCTTCATTTTCGGCTGATGTTCCAGATAGCCATTGGGCAAAATCTCATATTGACAGCGTCACTCAAAAAAACATCATGACAAGGGATGCTTTCGGAAATTTTGAACCCAACAGGTTGACTACGAAAATTGAGGCACTTGTCGTGATATACCGTTCAATTAAATCAGGTGGACTGATCGCTGAAGATGAGCTTGCTGTATTAGTTTCAGATTATCAATCAAGATTTGTGAGCATGGGAATCCCGAGGGTTTATTCCGGTTATGGGGAGGATGTCTATCCAGCCATCGCATATGCACTTGAGAAGAATATCATCTCTATCGAAGAACTGGATCAAGTGATCATCGGAAACCAACCAACAGTTTTAGAGAAACTTGAATTTGCCGTTTATCTGGCAAAGGCACTTAACAATTATGAAAATGAGAATCTAAATAAAATAGTAATTTTACAATATAAAGACGATGATCTGATCGATCCGGCATCGAGAAAATATCTCATGTTTTTAATCGAGGAAGGTATTTTATCGAGCCAAGGCGATTCAAGCGGCAATTTCAATCCAGAGAGTGAAGTGAGCCGAATGATCATGGCAACCATGATAGACGGGTTCCACGATGCTATCGAACCATATATGACCAACCGACCGGCCGTCGTGGAAATTGATTCCAAACCGATCATCGAATCCGTAAAAATAGTATCTGGAACTATTCAAAAGGTCAATGACAATGATAAAACCATTATACTCATGGAATCCACAGGAAAATTGACCACCTTTGACATAAAAGCCGCATCTATTACTCATTTGGGATTAGATGTAGGATTTGGTGGGTTGATTCAGAATTTGAATGCTGAAGTGACCATCACAAATGGAACGGTGACAGAAGTCAAACTTGATCGTGTCTACGAATCCATTGAAGGGAAAATGGTTTCGATTTCTGATATATTCAGTGAGAAACTCAATTTTCGATCGATGAAAGTGGTGCTTCCATCCGGAATTTATGATTTCAAAAGAGTTTATGAAGATACCCTTGTTACTATCAATGGAATTTCTGCAAAGCCTTCGGACCTTAGACCGGAGTATAAGCTGAGTGTGCAATTTGATGGATACGATGCAAAACGCGTCACAGCCTATTCAGAGTTCTATGAATTCAATGCCATGGTCGAGGAAATCACCAGTGAATCCAGGATCAGACTCAGAATGGAATATGGTGTGACTTTTGGAATCGATTTCGAAGCTGGGTTTTCAGTAGGTGACATAGTCAAAGTAACTATGCTTTATGGTGATGTTGCAACTGTTGAAAACATTGGAAAAGCTCATATTTTCACTGGCAATATCTTTGGGATCAACATTAAAGCCAGACCCGAATTGACGGTTAGGCTATATGATGACATTTATGAGACCAACCCACTTGCAAGAGGTGTTGTGATTCTTGATGAGACAGGAAATGACACACTGGACATCTATGATTTGAGACTTGAACAAGAGGTCACTGTGAGCACTGGAATCGGTGGAATTGTCAAAATCGATACCGGTAGGAGAATCGTGGTCGAAGAAACTGGTAGTCTCTTCACAGTCACTCAGGTATTTGAGTCCTCAAACATATTGATTGTGACGGGCAAGGATGGTAGAACAAGAACATTGGTATTTGCTCTCGGTTCAGGACTTTCCATTCTGGATTATGATGCTGGAGACGTAATTTATGCCGAAGGTCAAGCCCTTACGGATCAGATATTTGAAGCGACAAAAATAACAATTACTGAGCAGTAGAAAATAGTTGACTCAGTTTGGCAATGTGGATATAATATCTAAGTATTGTTAATTGAATCGGTTAGTAACACCCTGTAGGGTGGCAACTAGAACCTAAGAACAAGAGTGGTCAGTCATCCTTTTGGGAGCTTTCTCACTCTTTTTTTTTATTTTTTGGGCGATTGTTTATAGAAAGGAGCAATTATGAGCACGAAATTTATTTTCGTTACTGGGGGTGTTGTGTCCTCACTGGGAAAGGGAATCACAGCGGCTTCTCTTGGACAGCTGCTAAAGGCACGCGGCCACAAGGTCACTATTCAAAAGTTTGATCCCTATATCAATGTGGATCCGGGTACTATGAGTCCATATCAACATGGAGAGGTGTTTGTTACTGATGATGGGGCGGAAACAGATCTGGATCTTGGTCATTATGAGAGATTTATTGATATCAATCTTTCAAAACTCAGTAATGTGACTACCGGCAAGATTTACTGGAGTGTACTGACTAAGGAAAGACGTGGAGATTATCTAGGGGCAACCATCCAAGTCATCCCTCATATCACAAACGAAATCAAAGAGCGACTGACACTTTCAGCCAAAGAGACAGGAGCTGACATAGTGATCACTGAAATCGGAGGAACAGTCGGAGACATTGAATCCCTTCCTTTTTTAGAGGCTATAAGACAAATGAAATATGATGTCGGTGCGGAAAATGTCATATATATCCACCTGACTTTGTTGCCATATCTCAGTAAAGCCGGTGAACTCAAAACAAAGCCCACTCAGCATTCAGTAAAGGAACTTAGAGAAATCGGCATACAACCGGATTTGATTGTTTGTCGAACCGAAAAACCGATTTCTGATGATTTGAAATCGAAAATCGCACTTTTTTGTAGTGTGTCAGCGCGAAATGTCATAGAAAACCTGGATGCGGATTCACTTTATTCGGTACCTTTGACACTTGAAAAAGAAGGATTGCCCGACAAGGTCTGCGAGTTCTTCAAAATTCCAGTGAGCGTTCCTGATTTGACTGAATGGCAGCATATTGTCGAAATTGAAAACAATCTGGAAAAATCGGTCAAGATTGCTTTGGTCGGGAAATATGTTGAACTCAGAGATGCCTATCTTTCCGTTGCTGAGGCTCTTAAGCACGCTGGACTTGCGAATAATGTGGCTGTGGAGATCCAGTGGATCCATTCAGAGGATCTGACTGAAGAAAATGCAGCTGAAGTTCTTGGAGAGTGTAGTGGCATTTTGGTTCCGGGTGGTTTTGGTTATCGTGGAGTCGAGGGGAAAATCACCGCAACGAAATACGCTCGTGAAAACAATATTCCATTCTTTGGAATTTGTCTCGGGATGCAAATGGCAGTTGTTGAATTCGCAAGAACCATTCTTGGTTATGAAGATGCACATAGTTCTGAACTCAATGGACTGACCACTGTTCCGGTAATTGACCTGATGCCTGAACAACATGATGTGGAAGATATGGGTGGCACCATGAGACTCGGACTCTATCCATGTAAATTGAAGCCAGGAACAAAAGCTTATGAAGCTTACGGAGAGGCACTTATATATGAACGTCATAGACATAGATATGAGTTCAACAACACCTATAGAGATGCGTTTTTATCAAAGGGTTTTGTGTTCAGTGGCTTATCTCCTGACGAGAGATTGGTTGAAATCATAGAAGTGCCGGATCACCCTTGGTTTTTGGCTGTGCAGTTCCATCCTGAGTTCAAATCAAGACCAACAAGATCTCACCCACTTTTCAGGGAATTTATCAAAGCTTCACTTTAACTAAAGCATCAGATGATGTAGAATAAGAGATGTAAGAGGGACCAAATAAAATTATTTCGGAGGGATTTATGTCAAACAAAGCAATGATAAGAATGCGTATGAGCATGCATGATGCACACTACGGTGGAAACCTGGTGGATGGCGCGAAAATGCTCAACCTTTTTGGAGATGTTGCAACTGAGCTGTTGATTCGTCAAGATGGCGATGAGGGTCTTTTTGCCGCTTATGAAAGTGTTGAGTTTTTGGCACCGGTTTATGCCGGAGATTATATCGAAGCTGTTGGTGAAATCACCAAGTTGGGAAACAGCTCTCGAAAAATGACATTCGAAGCAAGAAAAGTAATCGTTCCAAGACCGGACATCAATGAGTCGGCATGTGACGTGCTCGAAGAACCAATTGTTGTTTGTAGAGCGGTAGGAACCTGTGTGGTTCCTAAAAACAAGCAAAGAAACAAATAACGATTGAATCTGGAGGTTTCGAATGGAAAAACTGATTATAACTGCTGCACTGACTGGTGCGGAAGTCACAAGAGAACAGCAACCTAATTTGCCACTGACAGCCGAAGAAATCGGAGTAGCGGCATATGAATGTTATAAAGCGGGAGCTTCAATCGTACATGTTCACGCTAGAGACGCCAAAGGCGATCCGACACAGGACATTGAAGCTTATCGTGCAATCAAGGAAAGCATAGAATCCAAATGCAATATTATTTTTCAACCCTCGACAGGTGGAGCTGTTTGGCATACACCTGAAGAAAGACTTCAGCCTGTTGAACTAAAGCCTGAAATGGCGACACTCAGCGCAGGTACGTGTAATTTCGGTCCAGATGTTTTCATGAACACTGAAGAATATATGGAGAAATTTGCAAAGCGTATGCTCGAACTTGGAGTTAAACCGGAGATTGAAGTATTTGAACGTGGCATGATTGAAAATGCAAAGAGATTGGTCAAAAAAGGACTCGTTAAGGCACCGCTTCATTTTGACCTTGTACTCGGTGTACCGGGAGCTTGTCCTGGAACGCCAGAGGATCTCATGTTCATGGTTGCACAGTTGCCTGCTGGGTCCACTTGGACGGTTGCGGGGATTGGTAGGAGTGAATTGCCGCTCGCTGTCATGGCTATTGTACTCGGTGGACATGTGAGAGTTGGTTTTGAAGATAATGTCTATTATGGTAAAGGTGAACTTGCTACTTCGAATGCTCAGCTTGTGGAACGAATTGTTCGCATTGCAAAGGAAATCGGAAGAGAAGTCGCAACACCTGATGAGGCTAGGGTTATACTTGGTTTAAAATAAAAGTGCGTATTGCACTTACGGTTTGTAAAATAAACTGAGACGCTAATAAGTTTCCTTGTACTTTGTAGAACATAGATAAATGAGGCTAGTATGGTTTCGCTTTGCGAGAACCATACCTACGCCCAATATTTCCGCTTTGCGGAAAATTGAAACTACGCGAAAAATAAGAAGGATACGTCAGTTTTACTGTCGTATCCTTCTTATTTTTAAAATGGCAATATCTCCGTACTTAAATAATTCGAATAATGTGAACTTCTAGAAAGATTGAATCGGTATGATCCATCTTCACCACGTTCGGTAATGTCCTGCGCAATGTCTGCTACAAGCCATTTGCCGTTGATATAGGTTTCGACCCAGTAATCTGAGTTTTCCTCAAATGAACCCCTGACGATTCTCGCTTGTATGTCATTTGCTCTGAGTAGTCCGGCATAAAGCATACAGATTTCAACTTCATTGGCACTTGTGGTTTCTATCAGTTCATAAAGGGATAGGAATCCACCTTCGAAAGTCTTGTCTGTCAATGTATAATTCTCATAAATCCATTCATAGATGGCTCTAGCTTTGGCGTATTCACTGGTCAGATTGTAAGTTAGTCTGGTTGTCAGAGCATAGATCTCAGGTCTGTCAAAGTCGATGAACTCAGAAGGCAAAAGATTCTTAATGGGATCACTTGAGATGTTGATCACACTGAAGTGCATTAAAGGTTTGCTGGTGTTGACATTTAGGTTGCCAAGCAGTGCAAAATCTATGAAATTGTCCAGTGAAAGAGTTGACTCACTTTCAAGAGTGTCTATAACGTCAAGAGCGGACTCAAGTTCACCGGTTTCGTCGAGGAATACTCTTATATTGTGTTTTCCAAGTCCAAATGGGGTATAAATTGTAGCATCAAAAGCACCGGATACAATGGGAACATAATAGTCAGTCCTATCGGAATCCTTTGTTACTGAGAGATAGAAACCTACTGCTTTATCCTTGGAATCCAATGTGCCACGAAATCTGAATTGATTTTCCACTTGTATATTGGAATATATCTTGTCGGTCAAAGTGACATCATACTCGAAAAAACTATCGAATTCGACATAGTGTTCATTGTTTGTGTTAATTGATAATCTGTTGATTTCAAAAGTACTGATGACTGTATCGAATATCTCTCGACTTTCCGTGATGTCATTGAGGTCAGTATATGTCGCGGTAAAAACATAACCAATGTTGTTTTGAAAGAATACATATAGAATCTGGTGTGTGACTTCGTCATCGTTGTTAATTGAATAGTAGAGTGCAGTTGCTCTATAATCACCAGCTTGAACTACTTTTGAACCTGTGATGCTCAGTTGATCCCCATAAGCGTACTCGAGATTTTCAATCAAGTTGCCAAGGACTATCGCACTGGTAAAGTTCTCGTCGAGAGGAAGCAATTTGACATTCAACAGATAATGTTCGTATTCGGTGACAAATCCGAATGTGGCAAATTCATCACCAGAAGGTTCCCAAAATTCAGCATGTAAAAACTGATGCCCCAGTCCGGTACACGCACTCTTTTATAATGATAAAATCCTATTTCACGATACTGCGGCACATCATCCCTGAAGTCCATGGTGACTGATTGATTTAGCTGGTCATGAGAATAGGTCAAATCATATGCGTAAGTGAGCGTGCTGAGTGGCACTAAAACCTCTTCACCAGATATTAGAATTTGAACCGGTAGTGCTACCGGTTTACCATTGATCATAGCAAAATCGCTTCCAACCTTGAATTTTGAGAAGGTATTGTCCTTATAGCTTACGAATTCTCTGCTGTCCTCAAACCAATAGACTTGTGCGCCGATGGTATCAAAAAAAACTCTTGCGGGAACCATAACCTCATCGTTGATGACAAATGCAGAAGGTGTGAAAGCTGTATCGCCACCTGATAAATACAATTTCACTTTCTCAACTTCTCCACCCATCGATGGGTATAGCGTGTTTGCGTGCGTTGCCTGTGGGCTGAGTAGAATCATAAGACCCAACATAAGGAACATATATAATTTATGTTTAATTTTCATTGTCTCACCACCGTTTGATAAAGGGATTGAATTGTGATAATATTGAGTAAACCTTTAATATAGAATATATCACAAAATGAATACACTTAAACGTCAGATTTGAATTGTTGCGTGGATTTAATATATGCACCGGAGGCGAAAATGGAAATTGAAACACTACGGCTGAAGAAAGTTGCCGATTTGCGGGAAATTGCAAAAGCAATGGGGTTTTTACACATTACTCAATACAAAAAAGATGAGTTGATCGATTTGATTGTCAATGGTAACTCTGACAGTATCGAAGATGAAGTGGTAGAGGACTCCGGAATAGAAAATGAAAATGATGAAGCATCTTTTTCTTCAATAGAATATAAGGAATATCCAGAAGTGCTGAGATCCCTTGAAGATGAGAACAAACCAAAGCCACGACACAATCCACAGGAAGAAGTGGAAGGCGTTTTGGAAATCATTGAGCAAGGTTATGGTTTTTTGAGATTCGAGAACTTTCTCTCAAGTGAGAGAGATGTCTATGTATCACCATCCCAAATCCGAAAATTTTCAATGAGAACTGGAGATAAGATTTCTGGACTGACTAGGCCACCCAATGCGGGTGAACGTTTCAACGCACTTTTACGTGTGGGTAAGATCAACGGAGACCGGCCGAAATCGGATTACAAAAGACCGAAATTTGAAGATCTCACACCCTTGTATCCCAAATCGAGATTCAGGCTCGAAAGAAGTTCTGACGAACATGCGATGAGAATCATAGACTTTGTTTCACCTATAGGTAAAGGACAGCGAGGACTCATTGTTGCACCGCCTAAATCCGGTAAAACGATTCTACTGCAGAAAATTGCCAAAGCCATATCCACTAATTACCCTGAAGTCGAATTGATTGTCCTTCTGATTGATGAGAGACCAGAGGAAGTCACCGACATGAAACGATCCATTAATGCCGATGTCGTCTACAGTACATTTGATGAGTTGCCATCGCATCATATAAAGGTCGCTGAAATGGTACTCAGTAGAGCCAAAGCACTTGTCGAGCAAAAGAAGGATGTCGTTATATTGCTCGACAGTATCACTAGACTTGCCAGAGCCTATAATCTGGTGATGCCTTCAAGTGGTAAAACGCTGTCGGGAGGTCTTGATCCAAATGCGCTTCATAGACCGAAAAGGTTTTTTGGAGCAGCAAGGAACATTGAAGAAGGCGGGTCGCTGACTATTCTCGCAACAGCACTCGTTGAGACAGGATCCAGAATGGATGATGTCATATTTGAAGAATTCAAAGGCACCGGTAATATGGAACTTTTACTTGACCGCAAGCTATCTGAAAAACGCATTTTCCCATCCATAGATTTGCGTAAATCGGGTACTAGACGTGAGGAGTTCCTGTTTGATCCAGAAGAACTTGAAGCAGTGTGGCAGATCAGGCGGAATTTTGACAAGTTCAACAATACAGAGATTATAGAACGATTTATCGATACGCTTATATCAACAGATTCCAATAAGGAACTCGTTGGCCTAATCAACAAGGACACAAATAATTAACAAAATGTTATTGAAAGAATTTTTACTTTGTGTTACAATGATAAGGCTTGAAATTTGATTATCGTATTTTGATATAAAACAAAAATGAGGAGTGAGGTGAACAAAATGAAAGAAGGAATTCATCCTAATTACAAACAAATAGACGTACACTGTGCGTGTGGCAATAATTTTAAGACTGGGTCTACGAAAGATGAGATTAGAATCGAAATCTGTTCAGAGTGTCATCCGTTTTTCACAGGTACTGCAAAGTCAGTAGAACGTGGCGGTAGAGCAGAGAAATTCAAAGAGAAATACAATCTTAAATAGTTGCTATGATCAGGTTAGGATGGGGTAATCCTAGCCTTTTTTGTTTATGGGGGGTCAATATGGCAAAATTATACTTTAGATATGGTGCAATGAATTGTGGAAAATCGACCGCACTGATGCAAGTTGTCCACAATTACTATGAAAGAGGACTCAAAGCCATGGTCATCAAACCTTATACGGATACAAAAGGTGGCAATCAGGTTGTATCCCGACTCGGAATATCAAGAGAGGTCGATTTGATGGTCAAGCCCGGTGAAAACGTTATGGAGGAAGTCTGTTCATGGCTCGCTCAAAACGGAGAAATCCATTGTATACTGGTCGATGAAGTGCAATTTTTCAAAGCGGAGCAGATTGATCAATTTTTTGAGATTGCTGTGAAGCAAAACATACCGGTCATATGCTACGGTCTCAGAACGGACTTTTCCATGAGGGGATTCGAAGGATCGGAGCGTTTGTTGCTTCTCGCACACAGTCTAGAGGAATTGAAGACAATATGCAGATGTGGTAGAAAAGCCATATTGAATGGTAGAAAAATTGATGGGAAATTTGTCTTTGAAGGTGAACAAGTGGTGATTGACGGTGGTGGTCATGTGGAATATGAATCCCTCTGTGCCCATTGTTACTTTCAACTTAAGGAAGAAGAAAAGGAAAGAACATCATGAGTGAATACAGACCTGTTGTCCCCAACAGCATAGGCGGTCAAGCCCTTATCGAAGGTGTTATGATGCGCGGAAAAGATAAAATAGCAATTGCTGTCAGAAAACCTGATGGCGACATCGAAATGAAAATGGAACAAGCATTATCATTTGAAAAATATAAAATAGCCAAATTGCCAATACTTAGAGGCATGTTCGCATTGATCGGATCTATGATAGTCGGCGTTAAAGCCTTGACTTATTCAGCAGAGTTTTTCGTCGAAGGCGAAGGAGAAGAAAAAGGTAAGTTTGAAACGATGCTTTATGCAAAGTTCGGAAAACGTGCCGATGATATTCTTCTTGGATTCTCGATAGCTTTTGCATTTGTGTTTGCAATGCTTTTATTTGGTGTGTTGCCTACCGGCATTGTCGGTTTTATGAAGAATTTTATAGAGACACAATGGTTGCTCAGCGCACTTGAAGGTGTGATGAAGATTGTTATGTTCATTACTTATATAGCACTGATTTCAAAAATGAAAGACATCAGAAGAGTCTTTGAATACCACGGGGCGGAACACAAGACAATCCACTGCTATGAAAGCGGTCAGGAAGTCACCGTTGAAAACGCGCGAAAGTTTTCGACACTCCACCCTCGCTGTGGAACGAGTTTTATTTTCTACGTCTTGGCCATCAGTATCATTCTTTTTTCTTTCCTAAGTTGGGAAAGTCTTTTGGTGCGACTTTTGAGCAAACTTTTGCTCTTGCCGTTTGTTGCCGGTCTATCTTTTGAGATGATCAGGCTTGCTGGAAGGTCCAACCATCCAGTTGTGAGAGCACTTAGTGCCCCTGGACTCATGATGCAGAAGTTAACCACCAATGAACCGGATGATGGACAACTTGAAGTGGCAATAGCCGCATTTAAACGTGTGCTTGAAGAAATGGATGAGCCAATAAATGAAGCTTAGAGAATTGCAGTTACGACTTGAAAAAGTACTTGGTAAAGTCACAGACTCATGGGCATTCGAAGCAAAGACCATTTTGCTTCATGTTCTTGAGATCACCCCAGTGGATTTGATCATGGACAAAGAAAAAGAAGCTCCAGATGAAAAAGTTGAAATGGCAGAAGCGATTGCTGTAAGAAGAATAGCAAACGAGCCACTTCAATATATTCTTGGGACGCAGGCTTTCATGGGACTGGATTTCTCAGTGGATGATAGTGTTTTGATTCCTAGACCTGAAACTGAAGTGCTTGTGGAATGGGTGCTGGACCGAATCAAACCGATAAAAAATCCAAAAGTTCTGGACATAGGCACAGGTAGTGGTGCTATTGCCATCTCCATAGCCCGATTGAACACATGGACCGATGTGTACGCATCGGATATATCCTCTTCTGCGCTGGAGAAAGCCAAGCAAAACGCTGTGTTCAACCACGTATCGGGCAAGATTCGTTTCATTGAGAGCAATCTTTTTGTGGATGTGACCGAGAAGGACTTTGATCTGATTGTTTCCAATCCACCGTACATACCAGCAGTCGAGATCAATGGAATGCAAAAGGAAGTAGCGCTTTATGAACCTCATCTCGCACTTTTCGGTGGAGAGGACGGACTGGATTTTTATAAAAGAATTATTCCAGAGGCCTTATCTTTTTTGAAGGATGGGGGCATACTGGTATTTGAAGCTGGTCATGACCAAGCTGAAGCCATTGAGGCGATGCTTGTTGGTGCTGGTTATGAGGACGTGAATCATTTCAGTGATTTATGTGGTGTACCACGGTTTATATATGGTAAGAAAGCATTATGGAGGCATGAAAATGTTTGATAAGTTAGAATTTATAGAAGAAAAATATGAGGAGCTTGGACACAAATTGTCCGATCCTGAAGTGATCAGCGATCAGAACACTTGGCAAAAGCTGATGAGAGAACACTCGGATATGACGCCGATTGTTACAAAATACAAAGAGTTAAAAGCCGTAAAGCAAGGTATCCTGGAAGCGAAAGAGATGCTCAGGGAAAGCGATGAGGAAATGAGAGAGCTTGCAAAAGCTGAACTCATCGAACTCGAAAGTTCAATTGAAACCATCGAATTCGACCTAAAGAAGCTGCTGCTTCCAAAAGACCCGAACGACTCACGTGATGTTATCCTCGAAGTGAGAGCTGGTGCAGGTGGTGACGAGGCAGGACTATTTGCCGCTGAATTGCTTAGAATGTACATCAGATATGCAGAGCGTAAACGTTGGAAAATCGAAGTGCTCAACACCAATGAAACGGGTGTTGGCGGTATAAAAGAAGCATCCGTTTTGATTCAAGGTGCCGGTGCCTACTCAAAAATGAAGTATGAGAGCGGTACGCATCGTGTACAAAGAATTCCTCAAACGGAATCCGGTGGTAGAATCCATACCTCCACAGCTACAGTAGCTGTTTTGCCTGAAGTGGATGACGTTGAAATCGATATCAAACAAAATGATCTCAGAATAGATGTTTTCAGATCGTCAGGTAATGGTGGACAAAGTGTCAACACAACAGATTCAGCTGTAAGAATCACGCATTTGCCTTCTGGGCTTGTTGTAAGTTGCCAGGACGGTAAATCGCAACGCACCAATAAGGAAAAAGCAATGCAAGTGCTTAAGGCACGTTTATATGAAATGGAACTGAACAAGCAAAATGACGAAATCGCTGAGCAGAGAAGAAGCCAAGTTGGAACAGGTGATAGAAGTGCAAAAATCAGAACTTATAATTTCCCACAAGCACGTATCACCGACCACAGAATTCCTATCACGCTTTACAAACTTGAGCATTTCATGGACGGAGAAATCGATGAGATGATTGACGAACTCAGTACGTTTTTCCAAGCGGAAGCGTTAAAAACGTTGGAAGCACAGTAAAAAAATCCCCTTGAAAAAACAAATTTACAGGAGTATACTGATTCAGTGGGTTAAACCACTTGAATGGGGGATGTTATGGAATCAAGTTATTTATTTATGTTACAACTGGCAATTGTGCTCTTTGCAGCGCATGTTGCCGGTGTGATCAGTGAAAAATTAAAACAACCAGCTGTCATGGGACAAATTCTTGTGGGTTTGCTCTTTGGGGCGGGATTGATGGATAAAACAGAGTTGATTGAGCAATTTGCCCAAATAGGTGTTGTGTTCCTCATGTTTATCGCAGGACTCGAGACAGATGTCAAGGAACTGATGGCATCCATCAAGTCATCTTCTTTGATTGCGCTTGGAGGGATTATCGTTCCGGCTACGCTCGTGTTTATAGGTATCATGATATTTTTTCCGAATCAGTCCATGGTTGTGGCCTTGTTTCTGGGTATAGTATCCACAGCCACTTCGGTCAGCATTTCTGTGCAAACACTTAGGGAGATCAAACAACTGAGAACCAAACAAGGGCTCATGATTCTGGGAGCCGCCATCATAGATGACGTCGCAGGGATTATATTACTGACTCTTCTTGTTGGACTTGTAAAACCCGGTGCTTCAAGTTCTCTAGCTATGGTATCTCTTAAAATAGTAGCTTTCTTTGCATTAGTATACGGTGTTGGTTTCATTGTGATCAAATTGCTTAAGAAACTTAATGTCGATACAGACAGTGATGATAAAATCATCACGCTTTCAATTATACTGTGTTTCATACTTGCTTTCATGTCCGAAGAATTTGGTGTTGCAGCCATCACTGGTGCCTATTTTGCAGGAATCATTTTTTCAATGACATCTTTCAAACACAGGGTATCGCATGACGTCAACAAAGTTGCCACTTTTCTTTTTACACCTGTTTTCTTCGTCAGCATCGGCATGGACATCGATCTCAAAGCCGCACTCACAGCAGTGGGGGTAGGTTCGGTATTGATTGTCGCTGGTGTGCTTGGAAAAGTCATCGGTTGTGGAATGGGTGCGAAGTTATCTGGATTTGATAGCAATCAATCGCTTCAAATCGGTGCCGGAATGGTGCCAAGAGCTGAAGTCGCCATCATCGTCGCCAATCTTGGTCTTCAGATGGCAATTTTAAGTGAAAAGGAAATGGCTGCCGCAGTGTTGATGGTACTTGTCACGACACTTATGACTCCATCTCTCTTGAAATGGACTTTCACAAGAGTAAAAACTGCGACGTAAATTAAATCATTCAATTCTAGAAGCAGTCTAATTAGACTGCTTTTATTTTAGGGTAAAGGTGAAATCGATGAATAAAGAGACTTATATCATTAAAATTGATCCGGAGAACATGGAAGAGCAACTCGCTTACGCAGGTAAACTTTTATCTGATGGAAAAACGGTTGCGTTTCCTACTGAAACGGTTTACGGGCTTGGTGCCAATGCGCTAAGCGAATCGGCAGTTGATGCCATTTATGAAGCAAAGGGTCGTCCTTCGGACAACCCATTGATTGTACACATCGCCAGGCTAGATATGCTGGATGAACTCGCAGAGGAGATCAAACCATACGCTAAAATTCTCATGGAAGCCTTCTGGCCTGGACCGATCACCTTTGTGGTCAAGAAGAAAGCGCATGTACCTTATAAAGTCACTGGTGGACTTGAAACGGTTGGCGTAAGAATGCCGAGCCATCCAGTGGCTCTAAAGCTGATTGACCTCTCCGGGGTCCCTGTTGCGGCACCTTCCGCAAATCTATCTGGTAAACCGAGCCCAACGGATGTAAAGTATGTCCTGAAGGATATGATGGGTCGCGTGGATTGTATAGTAGATGGTGGGGATTCCCATGTCGGTCTTGAGTCCACAGTGCTTGATGTGACTGGTGATGTTCCGGTCATACTCAGACCAGGCAAGATCACGCGTGAAATGATAGTGGAAATCGTAGGTGCTTGTGAAGTCGATCCGGCACTTGACAATAAAAGTGAACATGATCTCGCGCCGAAATCACCGGGCATGAAATATAAACACTACGCACCGGATGCTCAGGTCAGTGTTTACTCTGGCGATCGCATGACAGTCATAAAAACTTTCTATAACAGGATAATTGAAGTGATCGAATCAGGAATGAGTATAGGTGTGATGATATTTGACGAAGATGCACTGGTGCTTGAAAAATTGCTTGAAAAAGATGAGATATTCATGCGAAGCAGCGATAAACTCCACCTCATGAGAGAGGGCAGTTCAAAAGAGCTAGATACGTTTGCAAGAAATCTTTTCAAAGATTTAAGAAAACTTGATGAGGTAGGTGTGGACGTTATTTTAGTTCATGGGGTCAGTGAAAATGCGCTCGGACACGCCATTATGAATCGTCTGGAAAAAGCATCTGAAGGACGTGTGTTCAAAATTTAATTTGATTTTTAGGGTCCAAATCATTATAATGTATAGGGAAATTAAGTCTAATAAATGTGTGGAGGTGTCTGATGAAAGTTGCTCTAGGTTCGGATCATGGCGGATTTAATCTCAGGTTGACGATTAAGGCCCATCTCGAACAAAAAGGTTATGAGGTAATTGACTTTGGAGTGGATAAAAAGGAGTCTGTGGATTATCCGGATTATGCCCTCAAAGTAGCCGAATCTATTACGTCAGGTGAATGTGAACTCGGCGTTTTGGTCTGTGGCACGGGACTTGGAATCTCAATCGCTGCGAACAAAGTCAAAGGAATCATCGCAGCACCTGTAAGCGATACATTCAGTGCTGAAATGGCAAGATGTCACAACAACGCCAACATTATAGCTCTTGGAGAACGTGTTGTCGGTGAGGGATTAGCACTAAAAATCGTAGACACTTTTTTCGAAGCGACTTTTGAAGGTGGAAGACATGAAACACGCGTGAATAAAATCAAGGCGATTGAAGCCAAATATCTGTGAAGGGGTGCAAAATGAGTAAAGTATATGAAATGAATCATCCATTAATTCAGCATAAATTGAGTTTGATCAGAGACAAGAATACGGGTTCCAAAGAATTCAGAGAGCTTGTCAAAGAGGTTTCAATGCTTCTCGCATATGAAGTGACTAGAGATTTGTCGGTTCAGGATGTTGAGATTGAGACTCCAATCTGTAAAACGACTACAAAGATGCTTTCTGGAAGAAAATTAGGAATTGTTCCTATTTTAAGAGCGGGACTCGGAATGGTTGATGGCTTTTTAAATCTTTTGCCGGCGGCGAAAGTTGGCCATGTAGGACTTTACCGTGATCCTGAAACTCTCGAACCAGTTGAATATTACTGCAAACTGCCTACTGATGTCAGTGAGAGAGATTTGATTGTTGTTGATCCAATGCTTGCAACAGGCGGTTCCGCAAATGCGGCAATCCAGTTCATCAAGGACAAAGGCGCAATCAACATCAAATTCGTTTGTCTGATCGGATGTCCTGAAGGCATCAAAGCAGTCCAAACTATGCATCCTGATGTAGACATCTACATCGCACACATCGATGAGAAACTAAACGATCATGCATACATCGTACCAGGTCTTGGCGATGCTGGTGACCGTTTATTCGGTACAAAATAAAGTAGAGGTGTTTTATGTATATACCTGCGATTATTGCAGGTTTGATCAGCTTTCTTTTAACACCACAAGTGATCAAGCTGGCACATCGATTTGGAGCTATTGACATTCCAAAAGACGAGAGGCGCGTCCATTCAAAGCCGATACCGCTCTGGGGAGGCCTGGCAATTTTTTCTGGGTTCTTCGTGAGTATGTTTCTGTTTGCCAATATCGAGCCATTCAAACTGATGGGATTATTCATTGCATCCTTAATAGTACTCATTACAGGAATGATAGATGATGTCAAGCCACTTGGTGCGAAAGGTAAGCTCATGATGCAAATCATTGCTGCCATCGTTCTTGTTACGGCTGGATTTGAGATCAAATATTTCACAAACTATTTTGCTGATTCAGGCTACATCATGCTGGGTGCGTTTTCACTACCCATTTCAATTATTTGGATCGTCGGAGTCACAAACACTGTGAATCTCATTGATGGACTGGATGGTCTTGCGGCGGGGATTTCCGCCATTGCGGCCATAACACTCAGTTACATCGCTATGATCAATCTCAGATATGATGCCGCCATGATCACACTCATACTCGCGGGAAGCTCGATCGGATTTTTACCATTCAACTTCAATCCCGCAAAAATTTTCATGGGAGATGCGGGTGCACTTTTCCTTGGTCTTGTGCTCTCTGCTGTATCCATCGATGGAGCGCTCAAAGGTGCCACTGCCCTCACTGTGGTCGTACCAATCCTTGCTCTTGGAGTGCCGATCTTTGACACTACATTTGCAATACTCAGAAGAAAAATCAATCGAAAACCCATTATGGAAGCTGATCGAGGGCATCTTCACCATCGTCTGCTTTCGCTGGGTTTCAATCAAAAAAAAGCCGTTCTCGCCATGTACTTGATCAGTGCGCTTCTCGGCGGCGGAGCCATAGAACTTTTAAAGGAAAACTGGATCCCTGCCGGCATATTGCTTGGGATAGCGGTTGTTGTTGTCATCATTCCCATCAATAGGTCTCTTTGGCTTGAAAAAAAGAACACATTGGAGTAAATCATGATAAAAGTACTCACGCTTTTCGGAACCAGACCAGAAGCCATCAAAATGGCCCCACTTGTGAAAGTGCTGGAGCAGGATCCTGAGATCAACTCTGTAGTTTGCGTCACTGCCCAACATAGACAAATGCTCGATCAGGTTTTGGACGTTTTTAATATTGTACCAGACCATGACCTCAACCTCATGCAGCACGGCCAGACACTCACTGAAATCACTGCACGTGTCCTTGAGAGTGTGCAGTCTGTTCTTGCGAGTGAAAAACCTGATATTGTTCTGGTGCATGGTGATACGACAACGACTCTAGCTGGAGCACTTGCCGCTTTTTATGAGCAGATTCCGGTAGGACATGTAGAGGCTGGACTTAGAACCGGTAACATCTACAGCCCATATCCAGAAGAGATGAACCGTATGCTTGCCTCAAGGCTTGCCACGATTCATTTTGCTGCAACTGATGGGAATGTCGAAAATCTCGTCCGTGAAGGCATAAGCAAGGAAAAAATTGTAAAAACAGGAAATACAGTCATCGATGCTTTGATTTCGGTCATCAAACCTGATTATAAGTTCAATGATGCTGTCTTGGATGGCATCGACTATAAGGGCAAGAAGGTAATTCTTGTAACTGCCCATAGAAGAGAGAACCTTGGTGAACCCATGGTTCATATTTTCAGTGCGATCAGAACCATTGTGGAAAATTATCCGGATGTGGAAGTCGTATTTCCAGTTCATCTCAACCCAAAAGTGAGAGCTGCAGCTGGCGAATATCTTTCAGGTCATTCTCGAATCCATCTCATAGAACCGCTCGAATATGAGCCTTTTGCCAACCTTATGGCCAAATCGTATTTGATCATGACGGATTCCGGAGGCATTCAGGAAGAGGCGCCGGCACTAGGGAAACCTGTAGTAGTACTTAGAACCGAAACCGAACGTCCTGAAGCAGTTGAAGCAGGGACGGTCGTTGTTGCGGGCGTTGATAGAGACACCATCATTGAAATGACTTCGCGTCTGATTTCAGATGCAAAATACTATGTGGCGATGTCTGAAGCGGTGAACCCTTATGGGGATGGTAGAGCTTGTGAAAGGATTGTCAAATTTATCAAAATGTGGAAATTCAAAGGTTAAAAAGGGTGCAATTGTTATAATTGCACCCTTTTCTTCGTAATAATTGTACTAAAAAATTAATGGAGTTTGATATTATAGACTAGTAATTATTAAAGTGAGAGCAAAACTATGAAGAAAAATCAAATGAGTGTCCTACAAAATCTTGCGGTTTTGTCACAAGTGGGCATTATGATGATCGTACCGATTATCGGAGGTGTTTTCATTGGCGATTGGCTGGACAGAA
>JAIOSU010000326.1 GCA_021107455.1 Clostridiales bacterium
AATAGAACGCATGTTCTATATATATTATACAGAACGCACGTTCGATTGTAAAGAGTCAATTGAATTTAATGGTCATCACGTATTGATAATCTTTGATTTCAGGCGTTTCAACTATGGTGAAAGATGGAGTAAACCCTTTTACCAGTGCTGCGATATAAAGATGAAAAAGACCAATTCCGACATCGATTCGATTCAATCTTTCGAAAATAAGACCTTTGAAAATATTCTGACGTATGCGATAAATATGGATACTTTCCTCAGCATCGACATAAAGCCAAGGTTGGCTGTTGGTCGCGGAAGGAGCAAGCCTCGCCAGTTCAATAAGTTCACTGTACTGTTCGCCCTTATGAATCTTGTTGAGAGGAAATCTGCTGAACTGGGTGACAGATGTTCTGGGTTCGAAAATTTCAGGTGTTCCAAAAGCATAGGCGATGATGAATTCATGACTTTTATTAAAACCTACAGATTTTGAAGGTTTGGCCATCCCTACCCAGCAACCACCAAGCCCCAGCGTGGGTAAAAACAAATCCAATTGTTGTAACATGAATCCGGCATTTTCAAGATAATTGCCTGTTGGTTCAGAAGCCACAGTCATATAATAAGGCGCTTTGATTGAAAACAGCTTCCCCATTGCCTCATAAGGTGTTCGAGTAAAAGTAACTTCAATTTCTGAATCCATTGGTACCAATTGTTGAATAAATTGATCGATTTTCTGAAGTGTTTCAGCATCTAGGGCATCCATTTTATATTGGCGTACGGATTTTCTTTGAGTGATCTGATTGTAAAGCGCATCTGCTTTTTGCATGATTTCCTCCTGGAAATAAATAATATGATTAAGCTTGGTCACAAGCATAATTGGTGATTCTGGTCACTCAATATTCAAAGAATATGATAAAATGAATGGAAAAGGAGTGAAGATATATGTTTTATAAAAACCTGGCAAATGTATACCAGCATGTTTTTCCTGCAGCCGGAAAAGTGGATTTCTTGGCAGATTTGTTCAAACCCCATGGAATGATTCTAGACGTAGGGTGTTCAGACGGTCGTGTCGCACTCAGTCTTTCAAAGCTCGGATTCGACGTGGAAGCCATTGATCTCAGCGAGGATATGATTCGTGTGGCCAAAGTCGTCAGCGAAAATAACGAACGATTCAAAGTACGGCTCATGGATATGCAAAATGTTTCCCAGCATTACCCCGCAGGACATTTTGACGGTGTTTATTGTATCGGCAATACCCTAGTCCATCTTGAAAGCGAAAATAAAATACTTGATACACTCAAAGCATTCAAATCCGTCATAAAAGAAAAGGGCATCCTGATGATTCAAATCATCCATTACAATTATGTGGATGAAAACCAAATCAAAATGTTACCGATCATAGAAAATGAAATGGTTCGATTTGAACGATTTTATGCTCATATGGGTGAATATGTGAAATTCAGAACTGAGCTTACCATTAAAGAGACCGGTGAATTCTATGATAGTGAGACCACGTTGCTGGCACTTAAAAAAGAACGATTGGAAAAACTCCTTTATGAAGCCGGTTTCCGTTCGCTCGAGTGGTATGGCAATTATAACGGCGTACCACTTAATTCAGAACATCTTCAACTCATAGTGGTAGCAAAGGCGTTTTAACCTTTTTCCCAATCCTAATATATCACTATCAGGTGGATAATTCCAGTTGAACTTGCTGCAGCATAAATGTACAATTGATTTATATTAAAAATCAGGAGGTCCCATGTTGTTGAATCTCATTCGTGAACTCACAGACGCCTTTGGTCCATCAGGGTTTGAAGAGGATGTCGTTCGTGTCATACATAGATACAGCGATCCTTTCAATTTCAATGTGGATGCAATGAACAATGTCTATCTGTCCCTCAAAAGCAATAATGGAAAAAAGCCGGTTCTCATGCTGGACGCCCATACCGATGAAGTCGGTTTCATAGTTCAGAGTATCCATGCGAATGGTCTAATCTCGATAGCAACCCTAGGCGGTTGGGTAATGAGCAATATTCCAGCCCACACCGTGAACATCAAGACGCAATCAGGGAAACTGATTCGTGGGATCGTCGCCTCAAAACCGCCCCATTTCATGAGTGATGCTGAAAAAAACGCTCCATTACAAATAGAAAATCTTATGATCGATGTAGGCTGCATTACTCGGGATGAAGTCATCAAAAGTCTTGGAATCCAGGTCGGCGATCCGATTGCACCTGAAGTCAGCTTTGAATTCAACGAAGCGACCGGTGTTCTTTTTGGAAAGGCTTTTGACAATCGTCTTGGAACAGCGGCAGTAATCGAAACCATGAGACAACTCTCCAAAATTGAAGATCTGCCCTATGACGTTATTGGCGCACTTGCCAGTCAGGAAGAAGTCGGAACTCGTGGTGCGATGGTTACCAGCCAAATTGTAAAACCGGACATTGCCATTGTTTTTGAAGGTTCACCTGCAGATGATTTGTATTTTGATTCTCACACAGCACAATGCGCCTTAAAAAATGGTACGCAAATCAGACATATGGACGCAAGCTACGTGAGCCACAGGCGTCTTATTGACTCCGCCAAGGCTATCGCAAATGCAGAGGGTATTACCTTCCAAAGTGCTGTCAGACGCAAAGGTGGAACAAATGCGGGACGAATTCATATGCAAAACAAAGCAGTCCCCGTTTTGGTTCTAGGTATTCCATCCAGATATGTGCACACTCATTATAACTATGCCGCCATTGAGGATTTCCACGCCACTGTGAACCTTGCAAAAGCAGTGGCTATGAATCTTGATCTAGATTCGTTAAAACTAAAATTATAAATATAAAGTACCGATTTGGGCTTGTCTCCCAATCGGTACTTTCTTTTGATTGTTAGTTCAATCCTTTTGTAATTCAAATCTGAGAACAGTTTTTAGTTTTTCGGGAGCCGTTTTTCTGGCATCGGAAATATAGATTTCTTTATGAATTTTTGAAATGCGTGAATACCCATGATCACGACAAAACTGCTCCATTCGTTCAAAACTCGCAGGTTCGTCATCGTACGGTCCTTCATGCATCATTTGTGCACACAGTGTTTCTTCAAATGTTTTATACTCTATTTGCTCAATCAGAGTATTGTTCTTCTTTTTAGAGGTGGATTCAATAAAGCTCACCGCTTGAGCTTCTGTCAAGAAAGATGGCTGTCGAATCATGAGTTCAAATTTGAGGTTGCTCTTGTCTTTAAGACCTTGTGTTGGGTCTATGAGATCCCATATGCCCTCGAGTGGGTACACGGTATACTCGTAATAGCCTTTTGGGGGCTCTGATGCTTTGTAGGACATTTTGACGGCATAGGATACAGAATAAAGAGCTTCTATGTATTCCGAGAAAAATGTATCATTGGGGTTCCCCTCCCCTTTGAGTGTAAAATAGGTCAGTTCTGGGACCAGTACAATTTCAGGAGTTGTTTTGGGCAGGTAAAGTGCCTTTTCGTGCTTTTTCCATTCGTGTTTCATTTTTGCCTCCTATCAGATATTAAAAAAATTATTTGATATAATATCAGTATATAGCATATTCATATTAAGTGGCACATAATATGTGTAAACTACTTTATCGATTGACTTACTCATGTTAAAATAGAACAACTTGAATAGAATTATTGGAGGTGCGGCAGTTATGTCCGTTGATTTTTTGAATTATATAAACAAATTGAGACATGAGCCCATCAAGAATTTGAATGATCTTTGTGATTTCTTGCTTGAGATTTCACTAGAGATATCGGGGAGTACAGCTGGATCTGTCGTGGCTAAAGATCAACTTGATGCTGACTATGCACACTATTCAAAAAAAGGTGATCTGACTGATCCGTTTCAAAAGATTTCCATGATTGAAGAGAAAGATTCTTATGTGGAAGCTATGATATCAATAGCGAATACACTTGATGAGGAAAAGGTTGAGCTGATTCGAAGCATCGCATGGATAGCTTATGGTCAGATGACTCAGAATAGACTGATCAGACGCCTCAGGAAGAGTGAGCGCATTTTCAATTTGACTTTTGAACAAGTAAATAGTGGACGATGTGTCACTGACCTGGAAGGTTACATACTTGAAACCAACGAAAAGTTTTGTGATATCATCGGGTATACCCAGGAAGAAGCCTTGGGACTTAGGATTAAAGATTTGACCTTTCCGGATGATTGGAAACTGGATGTTGTTTATAAAGATCAACTATTTAGAGGAGAAATTCCTTTTTTTTCAATGGAAAAAAGATATATCAAAAAAAACGGTGAATTGGCTTGGGTTTACACTACAGTCACCTATATGCATGGAGATGAAAATGAAGATGATTTTCTTATTGGTATCGTCCAGGACATAGGCTCCCAAAAGGAGGCAGACATAGAATCTCTGACAGGACTTTACAACAGACGTTACATGATGACGCGCCTACAGGATGAGGTCGAAAGATACGAGCGCACAGGAAAATCGTTTAGTCTGATCCTCACAGATATTGACTATTTTAAAACGATTAATGATGAATACGGACACGATTGTGGCGATGAGGTTTTGCAGGTTTTGTCAAAAGTAATGAAAAGCCAAGTAAGAGCAATGGATGTATTATGTCGCTGGGGAGGCGAAGAATTTTTGCTGCTTTTACCTGAAACTGATATTGAAAAAGCCCGAATGCTTGCGGAACGTGTGCGAAAAAGTGTCTTGGAAGAACACTTCACATACGAAAACAAACAGTTCAGGCTTACAATGACATTTGGTGTATCAACCTATGAAAAAGGTATGAGCATCAAAGAACTAATAAAAGTGGCTGACTTGGCTCTTTATCGCGGGAAAGAACAAGGACGTAACCGAGTTGTATAATTATAACGACACATAAAAAACCCGCAATCCATTTAAGGATGCGGGTTCTTAATTGAGTAAATCTATAAGCCGAGTTCTGTATTAGACGATCATCTATCTAGGCGAAACGTTACCGATCCGCTCAAGCGACCTACCACCGGGGGAGACGAGCAGCCTCCTTTTTACACCCTACTTGGTCTTGCTCCAGATGGGGTTTACAGAGCCACATAGTCGCCTATGCGCTGGTGAGCTCTTACCTCACCTTTCCATCCTTACCTCAAAAAGAGGCGGTCTATTTCTGTTGCACTTTCCTTGGAGTCACCTCCACTGGGGATTACCCAGCATCCTGCTCTACGGAGCTCGGACTTTCCTCGTGCAGGTGCACGCGATCATCTGATTTACTCTAAATCATTATACTTGATGTTATGAGATTAAGCAATCCCTAAAAAATGGAAAGAGACGCACCCAAGTAGGCACGTCTCTTTCTATTGTTAAAAGTGGGATCTATAAGATTTGGGGAAACAAATCTTTAAGTGAAGGATAAAGCTTTGAAAAAGTTTCGTATTTTTGATCATATAGCATCTCATTTTGGGAATTTGGTACATATTCTTCAGTGGTTTTTATGATTTTGCCACATGCTTCAGTCACTGATTGAAACACCCCAGCACCAACTGCCGCCAAAATGGCTGCCCCATAAGCTGGCCCTGCGTCATTTTCGAGTTTAACCACTTTCGTATGCATGACATCGGCAATCATTTGACACCAGAAATCGCTTTTTGAGCCACCACCATTTATTATAATCTCTTCGATGTTTTGCCCTAAACCCTTTACAATTTCAAACGAATCTCTTAGTCCGAAGGCTACGCCTTCAAGTACTGCTCGTGTCATGTCTCCACGCGTGTGAGACATATTCAGTCCCCAGAACACACCACGTGCGTCCGGATCGTTATGAGGGCTTCTTTCCCCCATCAAATAAGGCATAAAATAAAGTTGATTGATGATTCTTGCCTCTTCAGCCTCGCCGAAAAGCAAATCGTAATCTATTGATTTTTGAATGTTCTCAACCCACCATTTGGAAGCTCCTGCAGCAGAAAGCATGCACCCCATCAAGTGGTAAGCACCATTAGCATGGCAAAAAGCGTGTAATCTGCTTTGCGGATCTTTGATAAACTCGTCGCTGTGAATGAAAACCACACCTGAAGTGCCAAGAGAAATGGAACATTTGCCATGTGAGACCACTCCGCCACCTATTGCGGCACATGCTTGGTCTCCGCTACCAATGACAATCTTCACAGATTCATTCAAACCTAATCTTTTAGCATATTCTTGAGTCAATGTACCAATCACATCATATGATTCATGAAGTTCAGGGAGTACCTCTTCCCCAATACCAAGGATTCCAAGCATCTCTTGCGACCAAATCTTCTTTTCAACATCAAGATAAAGTGTTCCTGAAGCATCTGCATAATCTGTAGCAAAGACACCCGAAAGTTTATAGGCCAGAAAATCCTTAGGCAACATCACTTTAGCAATTTTGCTGAAATTATCAGGCTCATTGTTTTTTACCCAAAGCAGTTTTGGTGCCGTAAATCCAGGAAAAGCAATATTCCCTGTATAGGCATTGAGCTTTTCCATTCCAATTGTATTGTTCAAATAATTTGTTTCTACTGTACTTCTTTGATCGCTCCATAGAATGGCTGGTCTTATAATTTTATCAGAGTCATCGAGCATCACAAGTCCATGCATCTGGCCACTGAAACCGATGGATACCACACTGGATTTATCTATAGTGTCCAGTGCCTCTTCAATCCCGGCCAAAGATTGATCTAGCCAATCATTGGGGTTTTGCTCCGACCAAAGTGGTTTTGGAAAATTCAAAGGATATTCTTTTGTAATCGCTTTCACGATTTGGCCATTTGAGTCCATCACCAATATTTTGACTGATGATGTCCCAAGATCCACACCAATTGAATACATTGTTTACCGCCTTTGCTATTTTTTGATTTTTACGACAGCTTTGACTACAGTTTCCGGATTCGCAGCTACATAATCAAACGCTTCCTGCAATTGATCAAAATCAAATTCGTGAGTGGCGATTTCCTTAACATTGATTGTTCCGCTACTTATGGCGTTGATTGCAACTGGGTATAGGTTTCTATATCTGAATATTGTTTTGACAGTTGCCTCTTTCCCCTGAAGTTTCATAAAGTCAAATGAAGTTTCCGGTTTGACAGTCATACCGACGAGTACGATTACACCACCACGTTTAACGACACTTACAGTCTGTTTAACTGTGATTTCAGCACCGGCTGTCTCAATGACTACATGTGCGCCTTTATTGTCAGTCAATTTGTTGATTATATCGATTACATTCTCATTCTTTGCATTGATGATATGGTCAGCACCCATTTTTTTAGCGAATTCGAGTCTTTTTTCAATGACATCCACGATAATCACTTTCGATGCTCCTCTAGCTTTTGATGCCATCATGGAAACGAGTCCGATACATCCTGAGCCGAAAACGACCACTGTATCACCAAGTTTCACCTCACCATGACCAGACGCATGAAGACCTACAGCCAAAGGTTCCACAAGCGCACCTTCGAGATTGCTCACATTGTCTGGTAATTTGAAGCATAGATTTTCAGGATGTTTCACATAATTTGCAAAAACACCATGATATGGCGGAGTGGCAAAAAATTCAACAGACTCACATAAGTTATACTTTCCTGAGAGACAGCATTCACAAGTTCCACAAACCACTCCAGGTTCCAGAGCTACTCTATCCCCTATTTTAAGTGATTTGACATCACTACCAATTGCTGCCACATATCCAGCACCTTCATGACCAAGGACAAAATCACCTTCAACAACAAAGTCACCGATGTTGCCATGGTCAAAGTAATGCGAGTCCGATCCGCAAATTCCCACGACATCCATTTCAATCAATACTTCATGTGGTGCTATTTCAGGGACAGAGATGTCCTTATAAATAATTTTATGCGTTCCCGACATAAAAGCGGCTTTATTTACCATTTGTGCCTCCTCAAAATTTAAATAAGTGCGGCGATAAGAATCGCCGCACATGATCAATTATTGAATTGCGCCTGCTCTTTTGTGCATTTCAATATATTCCTGGACATTGTCTATGTTTACAAGCGGACAGTCGATATCTATATCGATTTGAGTCTCTTCACCTGTCAATAATTTATCTGCAGTATCAAGAAGAGCTTCTGCAAGTGCATAAGCACTTTGTAAAGTTGTAGAAGTCAATCTGCCTTCTTCAATCAATAGAACAGCTTCAGCAGTACCATCAACACCATATGCTAATGTATCTGCATATGCTGGATTGTCTTTGATGACTTCAAGTGCTCCAGCAGCCATATTGTCGTTCATAGCGATGATTGCATCAATTTTAGGATTTGCTTGTACCCAAGTTTCCATATAATTCATTGCTTCGTCTTTATTCCAGTTTGCTATTTCTTCACCAACGATTGTCACGTCAGGTCTCATTTCAAAGAATTCTTTTTCCCAGCTGAGTCTTCTCTCATCTGCGTGGAAGTTTCCTGGAGGGCCTAAAAGAACAACTACATTTGCATCTTGTGGGATTTGATCAATCGCCGCAACAGCATTTACTTTTGCTTGAAGATAAGGATCAGCGTCAACAGATGATGCGCCTTCAATACCTGAGATTCTTGCATTTGTTGTGATTGTGATTATACCTGCAGCCACTGCTTTTTCAGCATATGGTCTTTGGGCTTCACCATTGTTTGGTTGAATGATAATCGCATCGTATTTATTTGTGATGGCATTTTCAATCAATGTGTTTTCTACATCATCAGAAGCTTGTCCGTCGAAGATGTCTACTGTGATATTATCGTATTTTTCCGCTTCTTCTTTGACTGCATTCGCCATCCAAGCCGCAAATGAATCCGCTTGTGCTCTTGCGATGTAAGCAACTCTGTAAGTGCCATCAGCTGCAGGTGTATCAGTTGGAGCCGGTGCAGCAACTTCACCTTCAGATGCACATCCTGCCAACAACCCCATAGTAAGCACGAGTACCAATAATAATGCTAGAACTTTTTTCATGTTTTCCTCCTGTTTTTAACTTTTTATGTTCAATTGACCTCTGTCAATAGAAACCTACTTTGCTTTAATCAGTTTGGTTCTTTTACGCTTTGTCTTAATTGAAATATCATAGATGACAGCAAGAGCAATTATAGCACCTCTTACTATTTGTTGAAGGTAAGAATCCACACCAATCAGCACCATTATATTGTCTAGAAAACCGACAATGAAAGCACCTGCAAGTGTACCCGATGCAGTACCGACACCACCTGTGAAGGACGTTCCACCGATTACCGCTGCGGTAAGTGATTTGAATTCGAAGCCGATTGCTCCATTTGGAAGCCCGCCATTGACACGTGACATGAATATGATGCCAGCAAGCCCGACAAATATACCATTGATAATATAAGCTTTCATTTTGACTTTATTCACATTGATCCCTGAAGCGTTTGATGCTTCCTCATTACCACCGATTGCATAAATGGATCTTCCGAAAACGGTGTGTTTCAAAAGATACCAAGTTATAGCTAAAGTAATGACCAAGAACCAAATGGGGTTTGGAATTCCAAACCATGAACCTTGACCAAAGACAACATAATCTCCGATTTGATAAATGTTTTGTCCTTTGGTGTACATTAGTGCTGCGCCTCTGGCCATTGCCATCATAGCAAGTGTCGCGATAAACGGTGGAGTTTTGAATTTTGTCACCATAAGTCCGTTGAGGATATTGCAAAATACTGCAACCGCAATTCCAACTATAAAGGATAATGCGAGAGATTGTGTCATAGTATATACCGAAACTGATAGAACTCCTGCCAGTGCTAGAACAGAGCCTGAAGAAAGATCAAGCATACCACTGATGATCAGTATGGTTTGTCCGAAAGCTAGAATAGTTCCAACTGCGATTTGTCTAGAGATGTTGGATAAATTACCCCAAGTTGCGAAATTCTCATTGGCCATCCAACTGACTATGAATAGAGCTATAAGAACCAGATAAATACTATAATTGCCTTTGGAATTCAGTTTTTTTAGTTTATCAATAAAATTTTTCATTTTTCAACTCCTAATGTTTTGTTATTGAAGCTGTAGCCAAACGCATTATGTTTTCTTGACTAAAGTTTTCTTTTTCCAAACTGCCCATGATGTTGCCTTTCGCCATAACATAAATCCTGTCACACATCCCGATCAGTTCAGGCAATTCAGAAGATACCATGATGACACTCTTACCATCAGCCACAAGGTCGGATATCAATTTATAGATTTCGTATTTTGCCCCTACATCTATACCTCGCGTCGGTTCATCCACAATGAATACTTCCGGATCTGTAATTAACCATTTGGCGAGTAGCACCTTCTGTTGGTTACCACCACTGAGGGCTTCAATATTCGTTTCAAAACTTGGGGTCTTGACATTCATTTTTTCGCAATAATAGCTGACAGTCTCGTTTTCTTTTTGTGCGTGAAGTTTTCCAGAGTATATGAATTTATTCAAATTACTGATTGAAATGTTTTCTTTGACGCTTCTGACAGGTATGATTCCATAACGTCTTCTATCCTCTGATAACATGACGACTTTTTTTGAAATGCTGTCTTGAACTTTCTTGATGCTTACTTTTTTGCCATTGATCAGAATTTCTCCAGAATAAATGGGATCAAGACCGAATATCGCTCTCATAACTTCCGATCGACCTGCACCCATCAATCCTGCAAACCCCACGACTTCACCTTTTTTGACATTGAAGGAAATATCATCGAACAATTCGCCTGTGATGTTTTTGGTCTCTAAAATCACATTTCCGATTGGAACGTCCACTTTAGGAAAGTTGTTTGACAATTTTCTACCGACCATTAATGAAATCACGGTATCAATGTCAAGCTCCTCTTTCGGTCTGGAATCAATGACTTTTCCGTCTCTAAAGATCGTTATGTCATCAGCAATTTTAAATATTTCATCCATTTTATGAGAAATATATATGATTGCCGCTCCTCTGGAACGCAATTCAAATATTTTTTTAAATAAGAGATCAACTTCCTTTTGAGTTATGGCCGATGTAGGCTCATCCATTATGATGATGTCGGATTGATAAGAAATTGCCTTTATGATCTCAAGCATTTGAATATCGTACACAGCTAAATTTTTGAGTTTTGTTGTTGGGGAATAGTTGAGCCCCTCTTCTTTTAAAAGAGCAACAGTTCTTTTCCTGATTTCAGGCCAATCCACTTTTTTCATTTTATCGAGTGGCCAATTTCCAACAAATAGGCTTTCTTCAATGGTCATTTCAGGAATATAATTTAATTCTTGAAAAATCATGGATATTCCTAATGACCTTGCCTGGATAGGATTTTTTATTTGTACTTCCTGCCCGTCAATCAAAATTTTTCCGGCATCAGGCTGATAGATTCCATTAATGATTTTCATTAATGTTGATTTTCCAGCACCATTCTCGCCACATAAGACATGTACACTCCCTTTTCGAACTGAAAATTCAATTCGATCAAGTGCTTTGACGCCAGGAAATGATTTTTCAATATTTGAAACGCTTAATTTCACTTCTTGACTCATTATTTCCTCCCTATGAACAACTTTGTATTCATAATAAAACAAATCGAGGGACAAAATAATGCCCTCGATTAATAAGTTGTAACACAATATTCAATTATTTAAATAGGTATTGAAAAAATGCGACAAAGAATGCATTATTTTAAGATGGATTTGCACTTTATTAAAGTGAATTTTGTCTTTTGAATTCAGAAGTGGTCATACCTGTCACTTTTTTGAATACTCTTGAAAAGTATTGTGGGTTTGAAAAGCCGACAACTTCATAGATGTCTTTATTAGAAAATTCTGGATTGAGCAGCAATTGCTTTGCTTTTTCGATTCTCATATTGTTGATGAAGTGAGAAAGGTTCTCTCCAGTGGTTTTCTTGAACACCATACAAACGTATTGTTTTGAAAGATTGATTGCTTTTGCGACATCATCAAGTGAAATCTCACTCGAATAATTTTGTTCCACAAAATATATGGCTTCATTGACAATATAGTTGCTGCTGTTGCCTCTGGATAATGTTATGGCTTCAATCACGACTTTGAACCAACCTGAGATCAAACCTGTAAGGATATCAACATGTGCTGCACTTTGTATGACATCGTGGATTTCCTCATATGTCGAGTACATTTTAGTGAACTCGAAAATATAGTTATAAGTCTCATAAATTTCGGAAATATTTTTAAGTATGAATCTTTTTAATGCTTTTGGTGAGACCGATGCCGTGTAATATGATGTGATCAAAGAGCGGATCATTTCCATTGATGTATCATGATCCTCCTTTCGGATCATCTCTATCAATGGTTTTTCTAATCGCTCCGGTTGCTTCAAAGGATACTTGCTAACCATTTTTACATTTTGGATATTCTCGACAAAGGTTTCTTCAGGAGCTATATAAAACATCATTTTGGATGTGGTCATAAGATTTTCGTGCTGATCTTTGAGTTCACTCCAATCACCAAATATATTTGTATATACAAGATGAATTGAAAGACCGAAATATTGTTTGATGCCATTTTCCACAGTATTGCACAACCTTTTAAGTACGGTCAGCGACAAATTGTCAGAAGCAATGAGAAACAAGTGCTCATCCATGTAACCATTGTAAAGATATGAAATGTTGCGTTCATTGAATTGGTCCGTGAACAAACTAATAATTGTTTTGCTGATTTGCTTCTTTGTGGTGTTTTCACTTTGATCCGGCATCCGGTTCTCAAGATATATAAAAGCATATTGTGACGAATCCATTTTGAAATTCTGTGCTTCAAGTCTTTCTATCAAACGTTCTTCCAGTACAAATTCAGTTTTGATCAGGTCATTGAGCAAGGAGCGCTTGATGGCGTTTTGATTGATCAATGTGGGTGGTGTCAATTTGTTCTTGGCATTTTCTTCATCAAGCAACCCTTTGACGCGCGTCATCAAAGCAATGAGTTCATCGTCGACGATTTCGGCTTTTAGAATATAATCGGTCGCACCATTTTTAAGGGCCAACCTTGCATAGTTAAAATCATCATAGCTTGTCAATACCAGAGTTTTTATTTTCCGTTTTTCTTTATTGATTTTTTCAGTAAGCCATAGACCATCTTTTTTTGGCATTTTTATATCAGTAATTACGACGTCGGGTTCAAGTTTAATGACTTGAGCATAGCCTTGTTCACCATTTGAGGCTTCTCCCACAACAGTGAACCCAATAGATTCCCAGTTGATGGTGTTTTTGAGACCGACCCGAACAAGAACTTCATCGTCGACAATTAAAACTTTATACATTATTTTCTCCTTGAGGTTCTTTCACAGGTAATAAGACACTGACTATTGTACCATTTTCAATTTCTGTTTTTACGCTTAAGCCATACCTGTCACCGCAAAACAATTTAATTCTTTGATTGACGTTGTTAAGACCTGCTTTGCTCAACTTTTGACTGTCATTTTCATCTTTGAAAATGTGTTCGACAATCTCTTTTTCAATTCCGGGACCATTATCGATGACCTCAATAAGTAAATCCTTGGAATCTAAATTAGATGAGACAACGATTTTAATTGTTAACGGTGAACTGAATTCGACACCATAAAGAATGGCATTTTCAATAATGGGTTGAAGAATCAACTTTGGAATATGAAGCTCCAACTCAGGCTCACCGCACTCGATCGATACAGTGAAGTCCTCATTGAACCTTAATTTTTGAATGACAATATAGTTTTTGATATATTCAAGTTCTTCGCTGAGAGGTATGAAATCAGAACCAATATTAATGCTTATTCTGAGCAGCTTGACAAGTGCGACAATTGCATTGCTGACACTCTCTGCACCTTGAATTTTAGCCATCCACCTTATGGTGTTGAGTGTATTGTATAGGAAATGAGGATTAATCTGGGCATGAAGGGCTTCAAGCTCCACTTCCCTTTTTAGACGTTCTTCTTTTATCAACCGTTCAATCAAGGCTTCTATTTCACCAATCATATTATTGATGCTGTCACTCAAGTACGACATCTCATTTTCAGTATCTACACTTGTTCTAACGGTCAAATCACCTTGTTCAACCATTTTGAGATCATCAACAATTTTTAAAATAGGTTCAGTGTATCTGATGGAAAAACCAAACAGGAATAAAATCAACAAAAATCCATATAATACTCCACCAATTAAAAAATAGTTGAAGGTTTGGTTGATTTCAAAAAACAGTGTACCAGTTGAAATAGTCTTAATCAAGTACCATTCGTTGGTTGCAAGTTGATCATAAAAGGCGACACGCTCCTCAGATTCCGTTTCGTAATAAAGAGCCTCATTGAAACTATCGCCGGAAAACATGGATTGATAATATGGGGCTTGGTTGATGCGTGTCCCAATCCTGTTTTTATCTGGATGGCTAATGATCAAACCACTTGAATTTGTAATAAACACTTCACTTCCATCCGATGAAAGGTTGCTATAGGCTTGTTCCAATAGCACTTCCTCTATATCAACCATTAGAGTGCCATATTCTTTCAAAGTGTTATAGTCTATGATTCTCCTTGCAACAGAAAAATAATATCTCGGAAAAATTCCTGATAGTATCCGGATATTGATTTTTTCTGTAGGAAGCCAAAATGGTTTGCCATATACTTTTTCCAAAATCAAAGTATCAAAATTGGTCTCTTCAAGAACTTTATTTGTTCCAATGGAATAAATACCGCTATTGACATTCAATGAAATACCATCGATATCATCACGGGCAGCCAAAAAACTTCTTAGAAGATCATTGATTACAGTCTCATTAGTTTCCTCTGTGGAAAGCGATGATAAAAGTGACTGGCTGGATAATATTGTAGTGGAATATCTCTCAACATCATTCAACAGATAATCGATTTTTTCGCCAGTCTGACTAAGAGATTGATATGCGACGGTACTGTATTTTTCAGTGAAAAATGATTTGAAAGTTTGCGACATGAGAAGACTGATCACAATGAGAGGGATTAGAATCAGAATTATACCAATCAAAATCAATTGAAATCTGAGACGCTTATGGAATTTGATTTTTTTTATCATGGAGACCTACTTAATTTCTTGTATTCTGGTATAGATACGATTTGCAACATCTTCAGGATTCAAGTCATTCAGAATCATCAGATGTAGCTCCTCTATCAGGATTTGTTCGATAAAATAAAAATTTTGAAGTTTGGGTCTAAGATAGATAAAATCAGGTTCCCAAGTTTTTAAAACAGTTTGGATATGGTCAGTCTGAGCGCTCTCCTCAATGCTCAAGTTTTTATATGCCGATTGAATTGTAGGGAGTGCACCACCATTTGGGTCTTTTAGGATCCTAAGCTGCATTTCTCTGGAAGTAGCCCATGTAATGAAAAACCAAGCTGCATCCTTCTCTTCTTGGCTCGAATATTTGTTGATCCCAATACCAGATCCTCCGAAGATATTGGCACTTCTTTCAGTACCATATGGCAAAATGGCAGTTTTAACATTTCCTTTGACAAGTGAGTTGTCAGAAGAATTGAGATTGGAAAAATTTTCATCCCAGTTAACCATCATTGCAATTTCACCATTTGCAAAAGCTTCAGCAGTATTTGCCCAGTTCCAGTTCACACTTCTTGGATCAGCAACTGAAAGGAGTCGTTTGTAAACATGAAGAGACTCGATAAATTCTTCAGAGAGCACATCACTTACAGTAAAAGTCTCGAGTCCAAGTGTATCAACATTTAGATCTGAGAAATAATTGCCCCCATTTGAAGCGAGAATGTTTGAAAATTCGCAAAAGACGGAATTATGTGACTGAGCCATTTGCCCTGATCCGTATTTAACAACACTTTTAGGTACATTTTTATTGATCCAGTCCACTGCTTCTATGTACCTTTCCCAAGTGAACGTCTCGCTTCCTGGAGTCCAGTCATAGCCTTTTTGATTAAAAAACTCATCTTTATAGGTGCTGAAAATATCTTCTCTGTAGTATAGAACCATTGTCGTTGAATCAAATGGAATGGCATAAATGGATTCCCGGTCTTCAAAATATGAGCTGACTTCTAGCTGAGTATCAAAAAAATCGGAAATAGGAACTTGAAGCCCTGGGCGATCATTACCGGAAAGATATGGGTTTAACACCTCAAGATCATCGTGGTATCTGTTCAATGTTTGATAAGGATCACTATAAATCAATTGATAGTCACCTGCTTTGCTGATGAAATCAAGGCTGATCCTCTGAATGAAAGTATCATAATCAATTGGTCTTATTTTCACGTTGATTCCAGTGAGCTTTGTAAATTCCTCAATTTCCACAGACAGAATATTGGCATTGATATTGTTCTCAATTATAAAGTTAAGAGTAATCCCTTCATAACGTCTGATATCGAAATCCTCTGGAAAAACAAAATGTTCAAAAGTTGTACCCACTAAGTTTGGCATCACGTCTTTGTTGCTTTCTGAAGGTGTATTCTCTCTGAGTCCCATCCAAGTCATCGCGACAAAAATAAGACCCACAGTAATTGTAGCCATAAAAAGATATTTCATGCTCTTCATATTAATCATCTTTCTTCTTTCTTGCCAGTTTAAGACCGCCAAAGCCACTGATTATCGCCATGTAAAATCCTAAATCGTAGAACCAACCAGTGTTGTACAGTTCATATACCCGTATATTCTTGTTGAATAAACCAATAATCAGTGAAATGGGTGCAACCCAACCATGCCAAATCCC